>JBQCJB010000547.1:0-12911 GCA_051953155.1 Aureliella sp.
AGCCCGGATCTGCTGTGGACGAACCCCAGGGTCGGTTTCACACAGGGCGAAACCCGCGGCGTTATAGCCCCCCGGGGCGGGCCGGGGCGGGGGGCCCGCCGGGCGGGGGCGGGGCCCCGCCCCCCGGGGGGGGGGGGGGGGGGGGGGGGGGGGGGGGCCCCGCCCGCAGCGGTACCGATCGCGCCTCAGCGAACCCAGAAACCGAAGCCCAATTAAGTAGCGCAAAATCAGAGACAGCGAGCGTGCACTCAGTTCACCGGCAGCGCATATTCCCGCTGGCGAGTTTCGCCGTTCGGATCGGCGGGGTCTGCCGACGCGTGCGCATCTTCCGGTGTTAGCCGCGGACGCAGGTCGATCGGACTGACGCCCAGTGGTTCGGCCAGCCTCGGATCGCCGACGCGAGGACCGCTGAATCTCGGGTCGCTCGTGCGCGGGGCCTGGTTTAGCCCGGTCCGGACCAGTGCCTGGAAGATGGCCAGACCGACGGCCAGCAGGGCGGAGGCGACCAGCAAGAGGCCGCGTTTGGGGCTCGACTTCTTCAGTTGCAGTGACGCTGGCTGGACGACCGAGATTTCGGACAGGCCTTCGCGATCGAGCGCCTCGATCAACTTGGCTTTGTCGCGGCTCTGCGCATTCTGCAGATAAACGTTCTCGGCCAGCGTGGCCTCCCAGGTCAACTTCGTCAGTTCCAGTTCGTGCTGGTTCAGTTCGATAATGCGTTGGTCGAGATCGGCCAAATGTTTTTCGAGCGATGCCTTCTTGGCGTCCAGTCCATCGCGGCGGACCAGGCTGTTGCGATAGGCGAGTTCCATTTGCTGGTACACCGGATTGAGCGCTTCGCGATTTTGCGGTTGCTCGCGTTGCTCCTGCTCGGCGATTTTAGTCGCTGCTTCCAACTGGTCGCGAACCGCCCGCATCTGCGGATGGTCGGCTGTCAGCTTGGAGCTGAGTTCTTTGACCTGGACCTCGAGTTGATAAAGCTGTTGGCGCATGCCGTCGCTGCGGACGCTGGTGATGCCGGTGACCGTTTCGGCTTGGACGCGCTCGGGCAAGCCTTTCATTTCGCGCTCGTAGCGATCGACCTCCGAGCCGGTGGCGGCCAACTCGGCGTCGACTTGATCGAGTTCGCGGCGGGCCTGTGTCAACTGTTCGCGCAGAGCCAATCGGGCTGACTCGATCTCGATGACCCCCATCGAGTTCTTGGCCTGGCGGACTTTTTCCTTGGCTTCGACGGCCGCCTGGTAAGCTTGCTCAGTTTGCTTTTCGAAAAAGGGCAAGTTCCCGTCGGCGTGGTAGGCGTTGACATGATGTTGTTGGTACAGCTCGAGCAGCGTGCTCAGCAGGTCGCGCGACAGATAGGGTGATCCCGACCGCACGCGGATGAGGATGGTATAGGCGTTCTTGGCGGTAGTGATTTCGAGGCTGTCCTCGAGCTTGGCCAGGGCTTCCTCCTCGCGCAGTTTCTGGGCAGCCTCGGCGGACGAGAGCGCGCCGGCGGCTTCGTCGGCAGGGGCAGTCGCTGACGCGCTGACCAGATGTCCGACGTTCTTTTGGACCTGCGCGCTAAACCACTTCGTCAGGTGATCGAGCGTCTCTTCGACGATTCCGTGCGGTTGGAGGATCCGATCGGCTCCGACTTGCTGGACGATCTGTTCGGCCAGAGCGCGGCTCTGGAGCATCTCTTTGACGGAACTGACCTGCGAGAGTCGCGTTTCCTGGACCGAGACGGTCGGCGTGATGTTGCTGGTCGGATCGACCGAGAGCGTGTTGCGGCCCAAGCGCACCAGGAGCTGAGCACTGGAGTCGTACTTGACCGGTAGCACAAAGACGACCACCGTCAGGAGCACCAGCAGTGCCAGCGACCAAAAGGCGATGCTCAGCCGAAAGCCCCACAACGAGCGGACCAATTCGCTCAAACTCATGGAAACAAACCAATCCACGCTGGTGTTTCGATCGTCGTTGGGTGTCACGTCTTGGCTCGCGTTCGAAGTAGGCCGATTGGTGTCGCGGCGCGCCCGAGCGTCAGCTTGGGGGCCGGCAAAAGCAACAAGAGAGTCCTTCTCCAGCTTAGTCGCAGGTGCCCGGCCGCCCAGTGGATTCCGGCCAAGGGAGGCGTTTCCCTGCAGGGGCATTGTAACGCTCACCACTTTCGGGCGGCAAAACTTGACGGCGACCGTCGCCCGCGACTAGGCTACAAAGCGAGAGCGATGCTTCAAAATCGGCCGGAAATTTCTTGGCCGAGCGCTGCCCGACCCTTATCGATTGCGGACGAGTTATGGGACTGCTGTTTTGGCCGATTCTTTGGATCCTGTTCATGATCGGGTTGTGGGCCGCGTTTGCCACGGTCGCGATCCGCGAGAACAAGGCTCGAGCCAAGGCCGCCAAGGAATTGCTGGCCAGCCAACAAGCGATGGCAGCCGCCGGAGCTGAGATGGCGCCGCCGGAAGGGGAAGCCGGTTTCGACGAAGGCTTCGGTGACGGCTTTGGAGATGCCAGCCAGCCCGAATTTGCCGACTTCGATGAGAACGCCTTCAAGTGACCCCCGTTCTCAATTCGCTCTCGAGCGCCTATACTGACTGCGATCCGCGCTGAGCGACACCGCTGCGCAGCAGCCACTCTCGTGGACGGCTATCTTTCTTCTGGGCGCGGGGGATTTTCACGTTGTCGCGATTCGGTGAACCGGCCAAGCTGGCGTTGGAGGACGGGACTGTTTTCGAAGGTACGGCGATCGGAGCTCGTGGCGAAACCTCCGGCGAAGTCGTTTTCAACACCTCGATGACCGGTTACCAGGAAATCTTGACCGACCCGAGCTATCGCGGGCAAATCGTCACGATGACTTACACCGAGATCGGCAACTACGGCACCAATCCGGTCGACGTCGAAAGCAACCGTCCTCAAGTCGCCGGGTTTATCGTCCGCGAAGAGAGCCGCATTTCCAGTAACTTTCGCGCTGCCACGGGGCTGAGCGAATATCTCCGCCAACACAATGTCGTCGGCCTGGCCGGCATCGATACCCGGGCCCTGGTACGTCTGATTCGCAGTCGGGGGGCGATGAAGGGCGTCGTATCGTCGGTCGACCTGGACAACGAATCGCTGGTCAAGAAGGCTCGCCAGAGTCCGGGACTGGTCGGTCGCGATCTGGTGCGCGAGGTTGTTCCCGAGGGAATCCGCAACTGGGACGAACCGCTCTACGATCTCGAGCAGTCAGCGGGCCAGCCAGGTTCGGCGCAGGGCGGCAGCAGCGATCGCCCGCATATCGTCTGCCTGGATTTTGGCATGAAGTGGAACATCGCCCGCCACCTGGCCGACCGGGGCAATCGCGTCACCATCCTGCCGGGCACCGCTTCGGCCAAAGCCGTGCTGAAAGAAAATCCCGATGGGATCTTCCTGTCCAATGGCCCCGGCGATCCGGAGCCGTTGGCTTACGCGATCGACACGATTCGTGAGCTGCTGGACGAAAAGCGGCCTGTCTTTGGTATCTGTCTCGGACATCAACTGCTCAGCCTGGCCTGCGGCGCGAAGACGTTCAAGCTGAAATTCGGCCACCGAGGCAGCAACCAACCGGTGCTCAACCTGGATACCGGCCGCGTCGAGATCACCTCGCAAAACCATGGCTTTGCCGTCGATGAAGAATCGCTGCCGGCCGAGCTGCGGGTGACGCACCGCAACCTGAACGACAACACGGTCGCTGGCGTTTGCCATACGGCGCTGCCCGCTTTTAGCGTGCAGTATCACCCGGAAGCCTCCGCCGGACCTCACGACAGCCAGTACCTGTTCGATCAATTCCAGTCGATGGTCACTGGCCGCGAGCAGCCGGTCGCCGCGCGGTAAAGCCGACGCGGGTCAATTGCCCCGCGACTGGCGCGAGCCGGCTTTCAATTGCCTCTGGAACGACTGTGTTGCAATTCGCCCCCTGCTTGCTTGCGTAGCGGGGGCGCGGCAGGGTAAAGTCTGTTGGTGACGGGCAGGAAAGACCGGCCGCAAAGTCGAGGATACAACCTCCTGGGCTCATGGCCGCCCGCCTACGTCGGCCCCATTTTCGACGCCTCTTGCCACGAGCCTGCCATGAATTGCCTGCCCCACCTGACACGACGCTTTCTGCTCGCATGCTGCCTGGCCGCCGCGACCTGTTCGACCGCCTTGGCCGAGACCAACTGGAATCGCTTCCGCGGCCCGAACGGTTTAGGAGTCCTCGATCAATCGAGCGTCCCGCTGCCATGGACGGATAACGACGTGGCCTGGACGGCAAAGCTGCCTGGAAAGGGACATGGCTCGCCGATCATTCAAGGCGAGAACGTCTATCTACTCAGCGCCGATCCGGACACCGCCGAGCGCTATGTGCTCAGTTTCGATCTCAAGTCGGGCAAGGAGCGTTGGCGGAAGAGTTATCCGTCGGTCACCCACAAACTCCACGCCCGCAGCAGCTATGCGTCGAGCACGCCCTGCGCCGATAATGACGCGGTCTATGTGACTTGGGGAGCGCCCGACAGCACCATCGTCAAAGCGTATTCCCATGCCGGCGACGAACTGTGGACGCGCGATCTGGGGCGGAGCGTCAGCCAACACGGTTATGGCGGTTCGCCCATGCTCGCAGGGGATCGCTTGATCCTTCTCAATAGCCAGGACGCGTTGGAATTGCCCCCGGGAGTTGCGCCGGGTCAAACGATGGTCGTTGCACTCGATTGCAAGTCGGGCAAGACCATTTGGGAAACGCCGCGCGAGACGACCCGCGTTTGCTACGGCGTGCCCGCCATTATGCAGGACGCCTCGGGACGCGACCTGCTGATCATGGCCGAGACGGGCGATGGCATCTTCGCGCTCGACGCCCAGAGCGGGGCCCCGGTGTGGAATCGACGCACGTTCACCAAACGTAGCGTCTCCAGCCCGCTGATCGTCGGCGATCTGATCATCGGCACCGAAGGCTCCGGTGGTGGCGGCAACGTGCTGTTTGCAGTCGATGCCAAGCGCAATCATGAAGTCGTCTTCGACGTTCGCAAGGCGGCACCCTATGTGCCGACGCCTGTAGCCAAGGGCGACCTGATGTTCCTCTGGTCGGACACGGGGATCGTCTCTTGCGTCCAAGTCCCGAGCGGCGAACTGCTATGGAGCCAACGCATCGGCGGCAACGTGTCGTCTTCGCCGATCATCGTCGGCGATAAACTGATCGGCATCGCCGATGATGGGACCGTGACGATCCTGGCCGCTGACCGCTCGTTCAAAGAACTCGGGCAGATCAAGCTGGGCGAGACCATTCGCAGCACGCCGGCTGCCCGCGAAGATTGCCTGTTGATCCGCACCGAATCGACCCTGCTGCGAGTCGGAAAAGTCGCCGATTCGCAATAAACGGCCGACGAGAGCCGGAGATTAATGCGTGACGACGCGAAACCGCAAGTCGACCAGCTTATGAGCAGGTAATTCAGTCTGCAGCGCTTTGAGTATCCTGCTTTTTTCGAAGTGGATCTCTTGCAGGGCCAGACTGTTGGCGACCTCGACCAGCAAGACGCCTTTGGCGATCTTGCCCGGGCGCGTCGAACTGGCCAGCGGTTGGCCGACGATGCGCGTCCACGCGTCTGTCAAATCCTGCGCCGATTGGGCGGCCGCATAGTCTTTCTCTGACAACAGCTTTCGCATGACCGAACCGATCGGACGAGCGAACAAGCGGCTGCGGCCTTGTTTGATCTGGGCGAGATCCCACTGTTCGCGCTCTTCGGGCGTCGGTTCGCGAAGTGTCATTTAGCAGCAAGCCTCGATTGAGAAAAGCAACGGTCGAAAGCTGCTGCCGATTCTACCGCAACTCGATACTCGAGGCACCGCCCGCCCGGCGGGCTGGCCGGGGGACTGGCCCGCCGTCAGTACAGCGGTTTCCAGAGGACGCTCTGCATCTGCGCTTTGGGCAAGCGGCGGCGATGCGGAAACTCGGTATCGATCGCTGGCCGGATGACGTTCAATTTGGAGCGCCGCAGGTCGATAATCGATTCGCTGGCATCATCGATGCGCACGATCGGACGCAGCGGATCGGTGCGCGAGCTGCGCAGGATAGTCGCGGTGCGCGAATCGTCCAGTTCAACCTTCGAGCCGACTGCGTAGATCGAAACAGCCGTCAAAAAGGCTTTCATGCAATCGCGGTCAAAGGCCCCTTTGGCCGTGTGGCTAACCAGATAGGCGATCGCGTCCGAGGGGACGTACGCCGGTTGGGACTGCGTCGGTTCGATCAGCGTCAAATACGCGTCGACGATGTTGAGTATGCGACTGAGCGTATTGAGATGCTGGCCGGGCACGCCCCGCGGAAAGCCGCTGCCGTCAATCTGCTCGTGGACTTGCGAAATGACCACGCGCACCAGGTCGGATACGCCGCCGCTGCGACTGAACAGTTCGGCGCTGTGCAGCGAGTGCCGGAAGTAGACGTCGCGCCGCTCCTCGGGCGTGCTGCGTTCGCTCTGCAGCAAGGCTAAGGTTTCTTCGAAGAGCGAAATGTCGTGCAGCAGGCCGGCCATCGAGACCGCGTGGCACTCGTCGCGCGACAGTCCCAGCGTGGCGGCTGTCGCGGCGCCGAGCATGGCCATCTGGACGCTCCGCGTAGCCAACGCTTTGTTGCCGCTACTGCCCGGGTTCACCTTTTGCGTGGCCGCGTTGTACAACACGACCCCAATATCGCTCTCGATGGCGTCGAGATACGTCTGCGATACCGATTCCAGCATCGCCGTGTCGGCCTCTTCGCGCATCGTCAGCTGGAAGATGATCTCGTCGACCGCCTGCTTGGCTTGCAGGAAACACTGGTTGAGTTCCTTCAGCAGTAGCGGGTCGTAAGGGCGGGAAAGTTCGGCTGAGTCGCTGTCTTCGAAGTCGTCGCCAATGTCCAGTTCCTCGTAGCGACGCAGGAGCACGCGGGCAAACCCGCGGCGCGTCCAGCCATCGACGATCTCCTGGGTCAGCATCAGCCCCTTGCGGAGCAACACGATTCCGGACGCGTCCAGCACGTCGCAGTCGAGTGGCTTGCCGACGTCCAGATCGCCGATGGCGACATCAAGGTTTTGAACAGCCATGGTATTCGGCCTATTGCAATTATCAGTCGGAAGCGACACCGCGGCTTCCGTCGGAGGCGCAAGTGTTCGGAGAGTCTCCATCTCGCAGCTCACCCCTTGGAAGTTTTTCGCCTAAAAGGTCCCGCAAAAGTTTGGCAAAATTCCGCCAAACAGGAAAATTGATTACCGCAGAGGGGTGAGCTCGTCCGAACCGCCGCAAGTCGCGCGGAAACACAACGACAAACACACCCGTCCGGGTGGCTACCAGCCTCGTCGCTTCGCATTTAAACCAGCCCTCGTGGGGCCGAATTTGCTTATGATTGGTGTTATCGTGGCTCGCACCCCGTCTCCTACAGGCGAAGGTGCGCCAAAGCGGGTGGGCAATTACCTCACGTGACGGTAAGATGTGCAGCTCCGCCAAGATTCCAGCCTGACTAAAACCCCTGAAAACGACAGCGATGCCAGAGCCCCAAACCGTGTGGATCGTCGACGACGAAGTCGCCGTCGCGACCTTGGTATCGCGGCACCTCGAGGATATCGGTGAATTTCAGTGCCGCGTTTTTACCTCTTCGAGCGAGTTCTTAGATACTCTCAAACCGGGTGTCGCCGCCTGCGTCGTCACGGACATTCGCATGCCGGGCGCCGACGGTCCGGCGCTGCAGCAACA
Organism: Aureliella sp.; assembly: GCA_051953155.1. Classification (GTDB taxonomy): domain Bacteria; phylum Planctomycetota; class Planctomycetia; order Pirellulales; family Pirellulaceae; genus Aureliella. Next base: position 7,690 of record JBQCJB010000547.1, read on the forward strand.
ACTGCTGGCCGTGGATTCAACGATCTCGATCGTCTTTTTAACCGGCCATGCCGACGTACCGACAACCGTTCAGGTGATGGAGCAGGGGGCGGTGACGCTGCTGCAGAAGCCGTACGAACCGGCCGAGCTGGTGGCCGCGGTGCGCAAGGCAGTGCTCCGCTGCCAGAAGCTCCGCCAGGAGCAAGCCGAACGGCTCGAATCGCAGCGGCGGCTGGACATGCTTTCGGAAGATGAGCGCGAAGTGCTCCAGTGCCTCGTCTCAGGCCTGAGCAACAAAGCCATCGCTTTCAAACTGGCCCTCAGTCCGCGGACGCTCGATAGGCGGCGGCAGACGATTCTCCAAACGATGGGCGTCGACTCGGTGGTCGAACTGGCCAGTCTACTGGAGCGTCTGCGCGGCCGCGGGGCATAGGCTCCGCCCAGTGCGTCACTGCAGGAAATTGGTCGCCTTGCCCCTTTTTGGACAAGGCATGCTTTTGGACCCGCCGCGCGTGCACTATGCTTTTCGCGTGAGTGCCCAAGCGACCGAGGCAGCGTGGATGCTGGAGCAGCCCGCTGGTGAACCATGTCCAGAAAGATTGACCGATGTCGATGATCGACCTCCGCGACTACATCCGCGAGATTCCTGACTTTCCGAAACCCGGCATTTTGTTTCGCGATATTACGCCGCTGCTGGCGTCTCCTGCGGCCTTCCAGCACTCGATCGATTTGTTCACCGAGCACTATCGCGGCCAGCAGATCGACAGCATCGTCGCGGCGGAGTCGCGTGGATTTATCTTTGCGGCGCCGCTGGCGCTGGCGCTCGGGGCCGCCTTCGTGCCGGTCCGCAAACCTGGCAAGCTGCCTTATCAGAAACACAGCTACTCCTACGACCTGGAGTACGGTAGCGACACGTTGGAGATGCACACCGATGCGCTCAAGCCGGGTCAGCGCGTGTTGGTCATCGATGACCTGTTGGCGACCGGGGGCACCGTCGAAGCGTGCTGCAAGCTGCTAGAAAACTTTGCCGTCGAAGTGATCGGCTGTGCGTTCTGCATCCATTTGAAGGACCTGGGTGGCGCCGCCCGCTTGCAAGCGCCCCTGTTCAGCCTGCTCGAGTACTAACCGGCTTTGCGCTGCGGACCGGTTCGGTCGGCCGGGGAGGGCATCGGCAGAATGCGCGGCATGGGCGTCGCGGCTGGGCCGATTTGCCAGGGCCGGCTGCTTTCCCCTTCCCAGCGATGGGCGGCGATTTGGTCCAGGATGACGGCCGCCAGTTCGAGCGCCTTGGTTCCGTCGCGACCGCTGACGATCGGCGAAGAGTGAGTTCGGATGCTGAGCGCGAAATCGTTGTGCTCGTCCAGGATTGCATTGCGCGGCTGGGCCGGCAACATCTCCACTGAAAATAGCTCGCCAAAAATCGTGTCCTTGGCTGCCGAGCGTTCGGGGGCGGTTAGGCGATCGAGGAAGACGTCGCGCTCGAGCACTTCGATGGAAGGTTTGACGATCCGCACCGTGTTCTTGGCGAAGTCGATATCGGCCATCGACGTGGTCGTATACAGCGACATCCGCCGCGATGGCTCGAGGCTGATGCGCGAGGCTTTGAAATTGGCGATGCAGCCGTTGGCAAAGTGCACGCGAGCTTCCGCCAGATCCTCGCGCTGGCCTAGCAGGGCCATGCCGCAGGCTGAAACGGAGCTGACGGGACTGCGAACCAGGCTGAGGACCAGATCGATGTCGTGGATCATCAAATCGTGGACGACGCCGATATCGGTGCTTCGGCCGCTGTAAGCCCCAGCTCGTACGCAGTCGATGTACTTGGGCGTGCCGAGATGCGCTTGGGCAGCGGTCCAGCTGGGATTGAAACGTTCGACGTGACCGACCTGCAGGACCAGGTCGTGTCGTGCGGCGATTTGCACCAGGCGTTCCGCCTGATCGGGAGTCGAGGAGAGCGGTTTTTCGACCAGCACATGCACGCCGGCGCGGAGTAGCGAGCTGGCGACGTCGTAGTGATGGACCGTGGGCGTGGCGACGATGGCGGCTTCGCACTGGCCGATCAGCGACCGGTAGTCTTCAAACGTCGGCAATTCCAGTTCGCTGGCGACGCTGGCCCGAGCGGCCGCAATCGGCTCGGCTACGCCGACGACCTCCATCTGTTCGTTGGCTTTGGCCAGCCGGGCGTGAATGCGTCCGAGATGTCCGGCACCGATGATCGCCAGTTTCAGCTTGCTCACGCTGCTTTTCTCCGATCGCGGCCGCGGCCATGCCGTCCATGCTGCGAGTTGTCAATGAATTCGAAGAGGACTTCCAATTCCGGTAGCAGTTTGCCGCCGGCGGCCAAGATTTCGCGAGCGTGCTCCATGCCGACGCGCGAGCGGTACAGCAAGCGATACGCTTCCATCAGAGCCTTGATCGCTTCGCTGGAAAAATTCTTGCGTTTCAGGGCCACCACGTTGACCGTTCGCGGACGAGCCGGAAAGCCCTCGACGAGCATGTAAGGAGGAACATCGTGCAGCACGCGGCTCAGTCCGCTGACAAAGCTGTAGCAGCCGATGGAGGCGAAGTGGTGCACCGCTGCGCCGCCGCTGAGCGTGGCATCGTGATCGACGTGCACATGGCCACCGAGCATGACGTTGTTCGCCATGATGACGCGGTCGCCGACTTTGCAATCGTGGGCGACGTGGCTGCAGGTCATGAAGTAGCAATCGTTGCCGACGGAGGTGATGCCGTCCTCTTTCTCGGTCGCGCGGTTGATCGTTACCGATTCGCGTAGCACGTTGCCGTCGCCGATGATGACTTGCGTCGGCGTTCCCTTGTAGGACAGGTCCTGCGGCTCGGCGCCGATGACGACGTTGGGGAACAAGTGGTTGTTGCGACCGATGCGGGAGTTGCCACTGATCGTGACATTGTTTTCCAGGCGCGTGCCACGTCCGATTTGCACGTTGGCACCGATCACGCAATGGTGTCCGATGCGGACTTCGTCATCCAGTTCGGCTCTGGGATCAACGACAGCCGTATGCGCTATGATGGTGGACATCGGTGAAGGCTTTCCAACTCAAGGTCTATTTTGCTTTTCAAGCGACAAGCCGCTTGCACTGGTCATTTGTCATTGCCATTTCGCGCAAAGTTTGGGCCAGGCGTCCGTTGAGCTGGTGGCCGCTGCGGTGCGCTACGATTCTTCCTACCAAGTCACAGCCGGCCAACGCTAGATCACCTAGCAGATCCAAGGCCTTGTGACGCGGACATTCGTCTGAAAAACGCAACGTGTTGTCGATCGGTCCGGAGTCTGCAAAGACCAACAGGTCTCGCGGGGTGACGTGTTGCGCCAAACCCTTGCTCTGCAGCAGTTCCGCTTCCGCCAACGTCACGAACGTGCGGGCCTCCGCCAGCTCGCGCACAAACGAGAATTCCGAGACTGCCGTGGCGAAGGTCCCGCGGCCGATCGAGCTGCCCGGACCGTAGTCGAGCTGATACTCGATCGATAAAGCGTTGTCGCCATCGGCGGGAAACGCCGCGACCCACTGCGATTCGTTGCCGACCCGCACCGGTTCGGTGATGGTGTGCGTCCAGCGATGCTGCCCCTGGAGTTTGCGACCGGCAGCTTCCAGCGCCAGCGCGTAGGCATGGCTGCTGCCATCCAGGCCCGGCATTTCACAACTGGTGCAATGGATTTCAACGTTGTCGATCTTCAATCCATACAGTGCCGCCAACACGTGCTCGACCATGTCGACCACGGCGGAGCCTTTGGCCAAACGCGTGCGCAACGCCATATCGACGCGATAATCGGCCACCGCTTCCACGCGTGGGCAGTCCGGCAAATCGGTGCGCACGAACTGGATGCCCGTGTTGGCCTCTGCCGGAAAGAACGTCAGGGTGATCGGCTGGCTCGACCAATAGCCGCGGCCAGTGACTTGGCACGGACGGCTGAGCGTATGTTGAAATCGCGTAGCCCGCATGAGGTTCCTATCTTCCCAAAGCGCGACCGCTTCCTGGTTGCATCACGCGGTCCCGAGCTGCAAAGCTCCGAACCGGGTGCGGGTCGACGCCGAATAAACTCAAACCGAAGTGTGTTCGCGCTGCCGCCGAAACCTGTGGACTGTCGAGGGATTCGGCGGACGGCGCTCAGCTGCGAGGTGCCCGCAGGCAGCCTCGCGGCTGAAAGAGAAAAAAGGCTACTTCAGCTGCGCACCGGCGGTCGGGCGCGTGGCCGTGTTGGTCTGCGTCGGAGTCGCCGTTTGCGAGGCTTGCGACTTCAGGTTCTGCAGCACCCAGTCGGTGATGTCGACGTCCGGAGAATTCTGGTGGTAGAAAACTTCCTGTCCCATCGCGATTTCAATCGTTTCGGGCTTCTTCGGATCGGGCTTCTCCCGGGCAACTTTCAACACGACGAACGTGCCCATGTTGTCGCAGTAGAACTTGACCAGCGTCGAGACTTGCTGGTGCACTTCGAAGAAAATCTGCGCGCGGGCTTCGTCGAACTCTTTGTTCTTGCGGACGACGTCCAAGCGGAATTGCGTGTCCTGCTCCGCAATCTCCTGCTCTTTGCGCATGTAGTCGGGCGTGCCTTCGGTGTAGTTCTCGCGAAGCTCTTCCATCATCTTGAGGATGGATTGGCGCTTCTTTTCGAACTCGGCTCCGACCGTTTCGCTCTGGCTCTTGATGCCTTCGATCTTCTGCTTCATCGTCGGGTGGTTTTTGAGAATGTACCCGAGATCGATGACGGCAACGGGAACCTGACGGCGAGGAGCAGAGGCTGCTTGCTGAGGGGCGCCACCGGCGCTTTGAGCGGTTCCTTGGGCTTGCGCCGTGGCTGTCACAAGGGACAAGCCAGCGACCAGCGTGACGACAAAACTCCGAATGCACACGTTCAGCACTCCTTGCTTACGTTTGGCGTGGGCGACGCGGGGCATTCGATCCTTCCGAACACCCATCCTGATCTCATTTCGCTTCGGACCGCATGAGTCCAATTGCCGGGGCATTGTGACCGGATCGCACCGTCACGACAAGAGCGAATTCCCTGGCAAATCAACTCCTTTTCGTTTTTTCCACCCCAATAGGACCGCCGCGCTGAGTGGGATACCCGTCCCGGGTGTCAGGTGTTTCAGAGTGGGATACCCGTCCCGGGTGTCGGTTTTTTTGAGTGGGATACCCGTCTCGGGTGTCAGGTTTTTCCGGAGACAGCCGAGAAGGCTGTCCTACTAAGAGTAACCCCTCCCGAACTGGCAAACCCGTCCCGGGTGTCG
>JBQCJB010000548.1:0-12175 GCA_051953155.1 Aureliella sp.
GTTGGCGATCGCATTGCTGGCCGCCCGCATGCCGACCGGGTAACTCAGCTCGACCCCCGACTGCCATTCCTGGTAGTTGCCCATCAGGATGCTTTGATAGAGGTTGTCCAGCGGATTGGTCGGATCGTCCTGACCGATCAAGTGGTCACCCAAACCGCGCCAGCGGTACAAGGACAACAAGTCGAAGCGCGGGCGGCGGTTCAATCGCGCCGCCACCAACTCCAGCTCGCGACGCTTGATCGTCCACTTCTGCCGGCGAATTTCCGCTCGCCGCGTCAGCGCGTCGGCCAGCGAACTGTTCCAGTCGTAGACGACCAGACCTTCCATCGGCTGCTGGACAGGTTTGATCAGCCGGCCATCGGTCGGCGGCTGGCCCAGCAAGTACCGCAGCCGCTGCTCGGCCGCATACAAACCGTTCAGACCCGAGAGAGCTTCCTTGACCTGCGCATCGAGCGCGTAGTACTGCGACCGGGCTTGGGCTTCGGCGTCCGCTTCACCACCGCGCGCACCGATCCGCTGTTTCTCTTTGACCAGCTGCCACGTTAGCAGAACGTTGTTCCGACCCGATACGGCAGCCTGCAAGTTGCGATAGGCAAAATACAGTTCCCAGTACGCGGTCTCGACGTCGTTGACGAAATTAATCACGCCCAATTCGAAGTCGGCCAACGAAATGTCGGTGTTGACGCGCGCGATCAACACGCCGTTGTATTGACCAATGCCGCCGTTGGGACCGGCGATGCGGTTGTATTCGACGCCGCCGCCCTGACCCAACGGTTGACGCCACTCGGCTTCGAACCAACCGGTGTAATCGCTGCGAAAGATGCGCGCCGGGTTGTTGTTGTAGTCGTAGATGACGTTGTGCCGGAGGGCGAACCGCGCACCGGTCGCCGTCCGCTTGGCCAACTCCGAGGTGAAGTTGCCGGTCGTTTGTTGGAATGCCCGAGGCACGAAGACCAAGAACGAACTGTTGTTCGGCCGGTCGTTCTTCTGCCAGTACAACTGGCTGTTGAGCGTCGCATCGAAAGCCGACAACGCCGCTTCCACACCGCCGAGCGGGTTGGTTTCGGTCAGTGCCGGATCGAAACGGCTGCGCGTGACCGTCGGCGCCTGTACGACGCTGGCCCCGAGCGTCCGCAGAATGTCGCTGCGCTGCATGGCCATGTGGACGGCCTCATCGAGCGTCATTTCCCACACGGGCAACTCGGCCGGATTGTCGGTCGTCAGCGGAGCCGTCGCCCCGGCGACCTCGGGAACCAGGCAGGAACGCACGTTCGGGTACTCGATCTGCGTCGCAAAGTCTTGGTAGTAACTCTTCCCCTTGGGATCGGGAAAGGCGAACTTGCGATTGGCGTGACAGCCATTGAGTGCCAGCGTAAAGGCGCACAGCAGTGCACCTGCACGCTTGAGTCGTCGACGTTGCATCCTTGATAACCTTTTCGTGCCAGGTAGCTACGAAAGCCGTTGCGCCCCGCCCGCTCGCACCGTTGCCGGCGCGCACCGGAGCACCCGCGATCTCGTCATAGGTGCTATCGGTAGGACCATCGCTAAGACTGGATCGATGGCTATGCCCGTTGCAACGCAATCCCTAAGCACTTCGCGCACGACCACTACGACCCGCACAGTTTTCCACGCCGCACGCTAGCAATGGGCGAAGTGGGAAGGAGATCACCCGCGGCAGCGGTGTGAGCGGGGATAAAGAGGAGGAAGGAAGCGCGGCCGGCCAAAAGATGAGAGGGTGGCGGTTACGAGAAGGACAAAGATGAGGGTGAAGGGAGACGGGGAAGCGAAGGGAGCAAACGGAAAAACGAAACAGGGCCAGCACAAGTGCCAGCCCTGTCGGAGGGTTTTTCTTAGTCGCTGATGGCGAAGAAGAACTTTAAGATCCGATGACGATGAAGCGGGAACCGGCTTCGGTCTTGATCAGCAGCAGCAAATCGTCGCCAGACTTGTAACCCGAGAGCGCCTTTTCGGCAGCGGACATGTCCTTGACCGGTTTGCGATTGATCTGAGCGATCACCATCCCGCTTTCCAAGCCCGCGCGATCGGCCACGCTGCCAGGCGTCACACTCGTGATGACAACTCCTTCTTCACCTTTGATACCCAGCTGTTCGGCGACCGCCGCGTCGAGGTTCGACAACTCCAAGCCCAGAGCTTCGAAGCTCGAAGATTCGGCAGGCATGTGGCCGCTGGAATCCGCATCGCCGAGCTTGGCCTCGAGATCTTCCGATTGCATCTCAGGAACAAAGTTCAGCGTCATCGATTTCCCGTTGCGGACCAGTTCGATACCGTGCGGACGACCGACTTCGGCGCGTTCGACCAGCAACTGCAGTTCGCGAGGACTATTGACGCCGACTCCGGCAAACGAGCGGATGACGTCGCCCGACTTCAATCCTGCCTTGGCCGCAGGTGTATTCGGATAGACTTCGGTCACGACCACGCCTTCGCGCGGCTTGACATTGAACTGCTTGGCCAGCGTCGCATTGACCGGTTGGATACCGACGCCGAGGTAGGCGCGATGCACTTCGCCGTTCTTGACTAACTGGTCACCGACCCACTTGGCCAGGTTGACCGGTACGGCAAAGCCGACACCGTCGTTCCCGCCGCCTCGCGAGGAGATGGCCGTATTGATCCCGACTACCTGTCCATCCAGGTTGACCAGCGGTCCACCGCTATTGCCCGGGTTGATGGCCGCATCGGTCTGCAGGAAACTTTCGCGAGCATTGATACCGACACCGCGGTGCGTGGCGCTGACGATCCCCGCCGTCACAGTGCTTTCCAAACCGAACGGTTGGCCCAAAGCCAGCACCCAATCACCGACGGCAACTTGATCGCTGTCACCCAAGGCGGCGACGGTCAAATCATCCGCACCTTCGATTTTGACGATCGCGATATCGGTCTTCGGATCGGTCCAAACCTTGTCGGCCTTGTATTCGCGGCCATCCCACAAGCGGACCAGCACGTCGACGCTCTTGCCGCCAGCGACAACGTGGTTGTTGGTCATGATCAGACCGCTGCCGTCGATGATCACGCCCGAACCGAGGCCTTCCTGAGGATGCGAGTCGGGAGCGCCGAAACCGAATTGCTCGGCTCCGTCACCCTGCATCTCAAAGCCCTTGAACATGTCTTCAAACGGAGTGCCGGCGAAGGGATTGCGGCCGCCCATGCCGTCGGGTGCCGAATGGCCCTTGCGTCGCACCGGAGCTTGGACCGGTTTGCTCTTCGTTTCGATCGTTACCAGCGACGGCAGAACCTTGTCGGCCGCAACGCGAAATGCGGTCGACAGATCTTTCGCCGAGGACACGGCCCGACGAGCTTCCTCGGGGGAAACGTTTGGTGCCGTGCTGGTCTTGTAAACCACCGGCACGTTGCTCGGCGCTGGATCGCCATGAACGTAAGCGCTGCCCGCAATCGCGCCCAATCCCAATAGACCTGTGATCGCGCTGGTCGCGACCAGTTTGCGAGCCGAGATAAACTTCATCCTCATCATTTCGTCCTTTCGTATTTCTGCGACCGACTTGATTTCGCTGCCCTGTTTTTTTTGCCCAGCCTGCTTCGGCTTTCGAATGCGGAAATGCCATATCGCATGGGGCATGCCAAAGGGAATATGATTCGCTTATTGGGCTTGGCCGCCGGGCGTTTGACGCGGCGCGGCAACCGCCGACCGCTAGTGAAAACGCTGGGAATTGCGAGTCTTTTTCCGACGGCCATATCGCGCTGGAGAAGTTTGCGAAATGAGACGCGCATGGCGGCAAAGGAAAATGGGGCTCGATGGAACTGAGGAATTTTGTCCCGCGCTGGGGCAAAATTCCCCAGTCGCCAAGCGCTCCGCCGCGGTAGGCAACGCATGTTTTTTTCAGCCGGCTGATCGATGAAACTGACGAGTAAGATTTTGTTGTTGCTGCTGGGAGTGGTCGCTCTGATCACGACCGTCGCCGGCGCGCTTTCGGTCCAAGCGGCCTATGCGGATTTGGAGGCGCGTCAGACGGCGCTGGCCCGCCAACTGGCCACCGAGATGCAGGATCGTCTGGCAACGGCCTGGCAAGACAACGGACCGCGCGGCGTTACCAGTGCCCTCCGCGAATGGGCTCTTCAGTCCGAGCACCCGGTGACCGTGCACTGGGTCATGTTCAGCCAGGACGTCGCCCGCGAGCTTCGACCGCAAGCTCCGCCGAGCAGCTGGCCGCGACTGCGCGGTGGCCAGATCTTTTCGATCGTCAGCGTCGACGGCGATGGCGTCCGCCGCTTGCATACCTATCTACCGACCGAAGGTTTTGCCGGCGAGATCGGTGCTCTGGAGTTGTCGCAGCCGCTGGAGGTCATCGATCAACAGACGCGGCAAGTCGTCTGGGTGACGCTGCTGTCGATCGGTGCCAGCGCGCTGCTGGGATTGATGCTGGCGTATGTCGCCGGTATGCGCTGGGTGGCTCGGCCGCTGGAGGCCTTGATCGCGCACACCGAGCGGATAGGCCGCGGCGACTTCTCGCATCCACTGACGCTCCGCGGCGGGGACGAGCTCGACCAACTGGCCCGCGCCCTGAACGACATGAGCGGCCGCTTGGCCGCCCAGCAAGCCACGATCGCTCGCGAATCCCAGGAGCGCTTCGACGCCGTGGAACAGTTACGGCACGCCGAACGGCTCAGCACACTCGGGCGCATGGCGGCCGGTATCGCGCATGAACTCGGCACGCCGCTGAACGTCGTCGCCGGTCGCGCCGCCTTGATCGCTTCCGGAAGACTGGTCGGCGAGGACGTGCTCTCGAGCGCACGCACGATCAAAGCCGAGGCCGACCGCATCACCAGCATCGTGCAGCGCCTGCTCGACTTTGCTCGCCAGCGCCGGCCGCAGCGAACTCATTGTGAACTGGCCTCGATCGCCCAGCGGACCACCAGCCTCCTGCAGACGTTGGCGGAAAAGAAACAGGTCGCACTCGAGTTCCAGCCTCCGGCCGGTCCGACCAGCTGCCTGGTCGACGAATCGCAAATCCAACAAGTGCTGACCAACCTGATCGTCAACGCCTTGCAAGCGGTCGAGCCCGGGGGGCGCGTGCAGTTGAGCATTGACGCTCCCCAAAAAGGCTTTCTGCGCATGCGCGTCGCCGACGACGGGCCGGGCATACCTCCGGAAAACCGCGAACGGATCTTCGAACCATTCTTCACCACTAAAGACGTCGGCGAAGGCACGGGACTCGGCCTGTCGATTGCATATGGCATCGTGCAAGAACACGGCGGCCGACTCGAGGTCTCGTCCAGCCAGCTAGGCGGGGCTGCGTTCGATGTCTTCTTGCCGGTATCCTGACCCGTCCGACGCGCGACCACCGGAGTTCGCTCGCGCGGCGACAGTCCTCGCTCTTTCCAAGGTCCTCCAGAGCAATGCACAAGAACATGACCGGACGCGTAGTGATCGTCGACGATGAACGGGCGATGGGCGAACTGTTGGTGACGGACCTGCGGCTGCGCGGCTACGATCCCGTCGCATTTACCTCGGCCGGTGCCGCCATCGAGTACTTGCGCACACAGAGCACCGATGTCGTCTTAACCGATGTCCGCATGCCCGGCACCGGTGGTCTGGAACTGTGCGCCCAGCTTGCGCAGCTGGATCCCTACTTGCCGGTGATCGTGATGACGGCGTTCGGCAGTATGGAATCGGCGATCGCCGCGCTGCGCTCGGGCGCGTACGATTTTTTGACCAAGCCGATCGAATCGGACTTGCTGGTCGCGGCCCTCGATCGCGCGATTCGTCATCGCCATTTGCAGGACACGGTGCGCCGCTTGTCCGAAGCGGTCGACCACAGCCGGCATTTCGGAGAGATTTTGGGCAACAGCCCCGCCATGCAGGCCATCTATGCTCAGCTGGCCCAGTTGGCGGACACCGACACATCGGTGTTGTTGACCGGCCAAAGCGGCACGGGCAAGGAACTGATCGCCCGTTCGATCCATCGCCGCAGCCGCCGCTCGGCGGCGCCGCTGGTGGCGGTCAACTGTGCAGCCTTGCCCGAAGCCCTGCTGGAAAGCGAACTGTTCGGGCACACCAAAGGTGCGTTTACGGACGCCCGAGGGGAACGCAAAGGCCTGTTTGTCGAAGCCGATGGCGGCACACTGTTTCTCGACGAGATCGGCGAGCTGCCGCTGACGATGCAGGTGAAACTGCTGCGCGTGCTCGAGCAGCGAGCCGTGCGACCGGTCGGCGGCGATCGCGAAATACCGATCGATGTTCGCCTGATCTCCGCCACGAACCGCGATTTGGAAACGGCTGTCGAAGAACACACCTTTCGCGAAGATCTGTACTATCGCATCAACGTCATCCAAATCGAGTTGCCGCCGCTGCGGCAGAGAGGCTCCGACGTGCTGCTGATCGCGCAGCACTTCATCGAACTGTTCGCCCAGCGGATGAACAAGCGAGTTGTCGGTCTCGATCCTGCCGCGGCCGAACGCTTGCTCAGTTACAACTGGCCCGGCAACGTTCGCGAGCTCCGCAACGTGGTCGAGCGGGCCGTAGCCCTGACGCGGAGCGAGCACATCATGGTGGCCGATCTGCCCAGCAAGGTACAGGACTTTCGCAGCGAGCAGACGCTGCTGGCCGGCGACGATCCGACGGAGTTGGTGCCGCTGGAGGAAATCGAAAATCGCTACATCCAACACGTGCTCAAGGCCACCGGTGGCAATCAAACGCAAGCCGCCCGCATCCTGGGCGTCGACCGCAAAACGCTCCATCGCAAACTGCGTCTGGCATCGGAGGAGAAAGGGGACAAGTGACTCCCGGCAGGCGGGCGCTCGCGCTGGCGCACTGGGCTAGTCGCGGCGGAGCACGACGATCTCGTACTGGTCGGCTACGGCACGAAACCCGAGTGCGAGCGCCTCTTGTTCCAGCTGCCGCGTCTGCTCGGGACGCTGTTGAAAATCCTCGAGGCGGTCGAAAATCAGCACGTCGTAGCGGAGCAGCGGATCGACGCCGGGCTCCAGCTCTGCCAGCCGCTGGCGGCGCTCGAGGAACTGGCCGACCGTTTCCAAATCGGCCGCTCCGACGAGATGAGTCGCCAAGCGGCCGGTCGCCAAGACGCGCTCGGATTGCGTTCGGATCTCTTCTAGCTGTTCCTGTGCCAGGCGGTTGTCGGCCGCGCCCAGCCTGCGAGCCAACGGAGAATCCGCACCGTAAGTTCTCGCTTGGACATCGCTGAGCGTATTCGTGCTCCAGGGCATTTGTCCAAGGCTGAAGCCAGCCACTAGACAAGTCGCGAGCGCGGCCGCTGCGTAAGACTGGCGGTGGCCGAGCCCGCTGGCGCCGGCGATCGCCGCCAGCCACAGCACCGGCAACAACGTGCTCGGATAATGAAACGCCAGACTCTGGGCCGGCATGTGGTCCCACACCAGCAGCACGCCCAGCGGCAGCCCGATTGGCAACACCAGGGGCCAGCAGCGAACGATCGCTGGCGGGTAACACGGCACGAGCAATCCCGCCAGGAAGATCCAGTTCCGATCGCGCAGCAGTTGAGGCCAGAACACCTGCGGTCGCAGCGCTGGCGAGAGTAAAACCTCCCAGGCAGAGTTGCCCAGCGTGTGGAAGCGGCCGGTCTGGAATTCGGCCAGACCGCTGGTCCGAAAGATGACCGCAAACGCACACGTTGCCGTCGCTGCGATGGCGATCCAACCCCGCGCCGAGAGTTGCCCCGACAATCGCCGCACAGCCCAGTCGGCCGCGCGGCTGCGGCTTGCCCACAGCTCGACTGCCGCGAGCGTCGCGGCGGTGGTAGCGATGATGACCAGCACCCCTTCTTCAAACGAACTGGCCAGCAGAGCCCACACCGCGGCCCACCCCAGCCGCCGATCCAGCACCGCGACGAGGCACGCGATCAGAGGCGCGATGGCCAGCGAGATTGGATGCCAACCGTACGTGTAGGCCAGATTCATCTGCCCGAGGATCGGCTGCGCCAGCCATGCCAGAGCCCACAGAGCGGCCGCCGGAGGCCCGGCGCCGAAACGCCGCGCCACGGCCATGACCAGCGGCGCACAGCCGGCCAGCGCGGCCGCTTGCAGGAGAAAGACCAACTGCATGCTGGGCCAGATCCACCACAGCGGCACCAACAAAGTCAGTCCCGGGTTGAAGTGATCCCAGAACGCTGGCCACACTGGTGTCTCCAACAACCAGCCGCGGCCCGCGGCCGTGTTGGCAACGCGTTGGGCAAAGTGACCGCAGTCGTTGAACCCCAACATGAAAGACGCGTAGGCCTGCTCGCTTTGAGCGAACCACCAGCAACCGCAGGCCAGCGTCGCCCCCCAGACCAACCCGCTCCACAACCGACTGCGATCGCGCGAGCCGCGTGTCATCGAGCCGCGACGTGACAAGTCAAGTCGTGACGCGTCAAGCTGTGACGAGCCGAGCATCTGTCCCTGCGTCCAGCGCTCGACTGCCAAGCCCGTGAAGGCTGCGTGCCAAAGTGGTTGCCAGAGCGACGGTCCCCAGATTCCCGGCGCCGGTCCGAGCGCCACCGGCACTTGCCAGTGGATGACTAAGTCGATCAGCCAAGCCGCCGATGCGATGGCCAGGCAAGCCACCCCCTGCAACCACTGGGCGCGCTCCGCGGCTGACGGCACACGCCGTTTCGTCCAGACGGCTTGGCTCAGTCCAAGTATTCCGGCCAGGCAGGCAACCGAAGCGAGCCACGCAGGCCAAGTCAGAGGGGCCAGCGGTTCGAGCCCGGGACTGACGACCGCCGTCGCGCTAGGCTGGAGCAGCGTCAGCCAGCGGCTGGCATAAGATTTCAGCGCCAACCACCACAGCACGGCGACCAGGCCTGCGCCCCAACGCAGCGCCAGTGTGCTCGCGCCGGCGCCGCGTGAGTCCGGCACCGCTTTCTTGGCCTGGCTGGCCTTCATGGCGTTACAGCGCCAATCCGGCCAGTTCCGTGGCGCGTTTGACGCGCGAGATCGCAATCATGAAAGCCGCCGTGCGGAGTGACACGTTCGATTTGCTTGACTCCTGCCACACTTGTTCGAAGGCATCACTCAACGTGCGATCGAGCTCCTGGCGCACGCGGTCGAGGCTCCACGAGTAATGCTGGCGGTTCTGCACCCATTCAAAGTAACTGACTGTCACGCCGCCGGCGTTGGCCAGGATATCGGGCAAGATGGTGATGCCGCGGTCGGCTAGGATCTGGTCGGCGTCGGGATAGATCGGTCCATTGGCCCCTTCGATAATCGACTTGGCCTTGATCTTGCCGACGTTCTCCTTGGTGATGACGCCACCCAAAGCTGCGGGAATCAGCAAATCGACGTCCAAGCCGAGCAGTTCGTCGGCGGGCAGCACTTCGGCGCCCTTGAAACCGCTCAGCGAGCCCTTGTTGGCCAGCGTGTAGTGAAGCACTTCCGCGATGTTCAGACCTTTGGGATTGTAGTAACAGCCGCTGACGTCGCTGACGGCCACGATCGGGAAGGAAGATTCGCTGAGGAATTTGGCGGCATGCGAACCGACGTTGCCGAAGCCTTGGATGGCCGTCCGGCAATTTTCCGGTTTGATTCCAAAGCGGCGCATCATCTTGACGGCCAGAATGCCGACGCCGCGGCCGGTCGCTTCCTCGCGCCCTTTGGCGCCATATTCTTCGACCGGCTTGCCGGTGATGACGGCTGGGTTGAATCCGTGATACTTTTCCCACTGGTTGCGGATCCAGGCCATCACTTCGTGCGACGTGCCCATGTCGGGGGCCGGGATGTCGGTGTCCGGGCCGATGATGTCGTGAATCTCGTCGACGAATCCGCGCGTCAGCCGCTCCAGCTCGCGGCGGGACAGCTGCTTGGGATCGACCTCGATCCCTCCCTTCGCGCCGCCATAGGGAATGTTGACCACGGCGGTCTTCCACGTCATCAAACTGGCCAGCGAGCGGACCTCGTCCAGGTCCACTTGCGGGTGATACCGCAAGCCTCCCTTCATCGGTCCGCGAGCATTGTCGTGCTGTACGCGATAGCCGATATAGGTTTCGATGCGACCGTCGTCCATCTCGCAGACAATCTGGACCGTCACCTCGCGTTTAGGCGTCTTCAGTAGCCTGCGCAGCCACTGCGGCAATTCGAGTTTGTCCGCAGCGGTTTCGAAGTAGACTTCGGTCGCTTCAGTAGCTTGCATCAACTGGTTCCTCTGCGAGCGTCCGGGGGGCTGATGATCCTGGGGGCGCGAAAATCCTGAGCCAGCATCCGACATTTCAAAAGTTCACACCGACGGGTGGAAGGTCGCTTAAGCCAGATCGCTATCGAAAACTCGCACCTGTTTCCAGTTCGGTTTCTGCTCGTCGATGAACTGGATGTGCCGCGGCGCGACCTGGTAGGCATCATGCGCGGCTCGGTCGGCGAAGACGACGTGCAGGCTGACATCGTAAGCGCGATCGTTGACCGGTCGAGCCAGATCGGGATTGAGGATGCCGACGTCGAACGATTCGACACCGGGGTGGTCGTCCAAATACTTCTGGCACGCGGCCACCAGCTCGGCCACCTTCTCCGGGGAATTGTCGTGCAAAGTAAAGAATACGTGATGAGCCAGGCGAGCAGAGGTTGCCATAGTGGTTTCGTCGTCAGGGATTGGGAAAATGGAAGCCGATTGCAGTGGCTCGGGGGCGCAGGAGCGTGCGCAAGTATGCTAGCGGCAATCGACTCGGTGGGGAATAAGGGCCTGGGGGGGTGGATCAAGCGAGTGACTGTGGCCGGGATTGCCCCGCAAATGCCCCTTGCCCCACTTGCTCGTAACCGCTCGGCGGGTAAAACCTTACGGCTGGACGCCGCGCCCGGGTTGCCGCCGTCGCCCGCCGGTGGACGACCGAACCGCGTCGGCGCCTCGGTCGTAGAGCCTCTACATGCACGGGAAAGCGCCTGCTGGCAAGGAAAACGCCTCACCAGGAGCAACCGTCGGCCGTTTCTGACGCGTCCGAAGCGTTCCCTGGTCAACGCCAACAGGTCGGCTGTCTCCGATGGAGTCCGCGGACGATTCGTTACTTGTAACCGGTTTTTGAGGTGCCCCTTTGTCCACGCCACAGTCTCAAACGACGTCACGCGCGACTGAGTCCCCGACCACCGAGAGCCGACGGGCGATGATCGAAGCCGAGGGACTGTCGAAGTTCTACGGCCCGTTCGCCGCCGCCCGGGACATCAGTTTTAAAGTCTACGAGCGCGAGCTGGTCGCCTTTCTCGGGCCCAACGGCGCCGGCAAGAGCACGACGATGAAGATGCTGACCGGCTACCTGGCTCCGAGCGAAGGCAACGCCAAGATCGCTGGACACGACATGTTCCACGACCGCCTGGCCGGCTCGCGGCACCTGGGCTACTTGCCGGAGAACGGTCCGCTGTATCCCGACATGACGCCGGTGGCCCTTTTGGACTTCTTTGCGGAAGCTCGCGGCATGGCCCCGTCGGCCAAGAAGAGCCGCATCGAAGCGGTCATCGATCTGTGCGACCTCAGCAGCGTCCAGCAGAAGCCGATCAGCAAGCTCTCCAAAGGTTTTCGCCAGCGCGTGGGCATGGCCCAGGCACTGCTGCACGAACCCGACGTCCTGATCCTGGACGAACCGACCGCCGGCTTGGACCCGAACCAGATCCGCGAAGTCCGCAGCACCATGCGCCGCCTTCGCGAAACTAAGACGATCCTGTTGTCGACCCACATCCTTCAGGAAGTCGAAGCGATGGCCGACCGCGTCATCCTGATCAACGAAGGACGCAAAGTTTTCGACGGCACGGTGGCCGACTTGAAAGCCCGCGGCGACCTCGACTCGGCCTTCCACCAACTGACCGGCGCAGCCTAAGCCTGCCTGGCTCTGTCCCCATCGCGAGCGCCTCGAAACACGATTCGATAAAGACGAAGCAGTTAAAAGACCAAGATCATGAACGAACCCGGACTGAACCAACTTTGGGCTTTGTTAGTGTTGCTGATGATCGACTTGGTATTCGTGGCCGCTCTGCTGATACTGGTCGCCATCCTGGCGCGCACCAAGCGAGCTGCGTTTGCGGTGCTCAAGCGCAATTTCCTCGGTTATTTCACCAACCCGACAGGATACGTATTCCTGTGCTTGTTCGTGCTGCTGACCTCGATGGCCGCGTTCTGGCCGCACGAGTTCTTCAGCTCAAACCTGGCGACGCTCGACCAGCTGAACAAGTGGTTCCCGATCATCATGCTCTTCTTCATCCCCGCGATCACGATGAG
>JBQCJB010000549.1:0-4471 GCA_051953155.1 Aureliella sp.
CGGCGCCGCGGGAGCTCGCGGCGAGCGCCTGCCAGACTTCGCGCGACACCACCTGTTCGACGACGAGGCGTTGCTCGACGTGCACGAGCCCGATTTGATTTAGCTGGTCGCGCGTGCGCCGGCGGAACGACTGGCGCGTGGCCTTGTTCCACTGGATGCGGCCGCTCTGGTGAGGCACGGGGACCAGAACATACAGCGTGCTGCAGCCGTCCGGGGCCAGCGACGGGTCGGTCGCGCACGCGTTCTGCACATAAAAGCTCGGGTCGTCGGGCAAAACGAAGTCACGCTCGATCTGCCGCAAGTTGCGATCATAGTCGGCGGAGATGTGGATCGTGTGGTGGGGCAGATGCTCGTAATGCCCGCGAATGCCCAGATACAGCATAAAGGTCGAGCACGAAAATTTCTTCCGGGCGATCCGCCGATCGCTCCACCGCCGCCGCAGCGCGTCGGGAACCATCGTCCGCATCGCCTCGGCAAAGTCCGCGTTGATCACGACGCTGTCGCAGGGGTAGGTGCCGTGATCGGTCTGGACGGCCACCGGCCGCGAGCCACGGAACTGGAACCCGCGCACCGGCTCGGACAACCGGATCTCGACGCCCAGTTCGCGAGCCACCTCGCCCATCCGCTGGCTGATCTGCCCGCAGCCGCCGTACGGATGGTAGACGCCGTACTCGTACTCGAGGAACGAAAGGATCGAAAACAGGCTTGGGCAGCGGAACGGCGACATGCCCAGGTACTTCGACTGGAACGAAAAGGCAAGCATCAGTCGCGGGTCGCTAAAGTACTTGCTCAGCTCGGTCGAGAGCGAGCGCCACGGGCGGAGCCACTTCAGCGCGGGCAGGTAACGCAAGCGGGCCAAATCGGTCCCGCGTTGGAACGGGGACTCGAGAATCGGTCGAAAGCGCGCCAGCTTCTCTCGATTGTCGCGCAGGAACCGCGCAAAGCCGCCCACGTCCCGCGGATTCAGCCCAGCAATCTGCTGCTCCATCCGGCCGACGTCGGGCGTCGCGTCCAAATGCCCCCCGAGCCCGAAGGACACACGGTACTGCGGATCCAGCCGCTGCATGGGCACTTCGGTGAACAGATCGCGGCCGACCGATGCAAAAATCTCCGAGAGCACCCGCGGGTAAAGAAAAAACGTCGGCCCGAGATCAAATCGAAAGCCCTCGCGCTCGAGCGTCGTCGTCCGCCCACCGACACTCGGCTGCTTCTCCAACAGCGTCACGCGCGCCCCGGCGCGGGCCGCCTGCATTGCAGCCGCCAACCCACCTGGGCCAGCACCCACGATTACGACTTTGGGCTGAACCATACTTGCCGCCTTTTCCCCTTCTTTGGCCGAAGCGTGCACCAAATTACCACACGCTCCCTTTGTAGGAGGCCGGCAAGAGGCGGATGAAAAATTCTCCGCAAAAAAACCAGCTCAATCGCGATAGGAAAGATTTTTCGCGGCGATTCCGCGGAACGCCAGGCGATGGATGACGACCAGAGCCCCCCAGGCATCGCTCAGGCCGAGCTTGCTGCTGCCCGAACCGCGGGCGTGGTAGGTGATGGGCACCTCGGTAAAATGCGCCCCCATGCGAGCCAGATGGACCAGGATCTCTTCGAGAAAACCGTAGCCGTTGCACCGTAGCTGGGCCAAGTCCAGCTTACGCAGCAGCCGCACGCTGTAACAACGGTACGAACCGCTGCAGTCCCGCACCGGCAATCGCAGCAAAGCGGTTGCGTACCAGTTAAGCAAGCGACTGATCGATTGCCGCCACAGCGACAGGCCCGTCGACGCACCGCCAGGTACATACCTCGACCCGATCGCCACCACGCTGCGCTCGGGCGACGCCACGCAGGGTGCGAGCAAGCGGCCGGCCGCCCGCGGATCGTGGCTTTGATCCGCGTCGTGGTTAATCCAAAAATCGTACTCGCGCGCCAAGCACCAGGCGATACCATCGCGCAAAGCCGATCCCAGGCCGAGCTTGCCCGCACGTACCTCGACGAACAGCCGCGGTTCATGCGTCTGGGCTTGCCGAGCCCATGCGCCGGTGCCGTCGGGTGAGTTGTCATCCATGACGAGCACATCGGCTTGGGGCATTACGTCCCAAATCGCCGCCAAAACCTCGGGCAGGTTTTGGCGCTCGTTGTACGTGCAGAACAAGACCAGCACCCGCGGCTGCTGAGGAGCTCGGGAATCGGCCGGCCCGTCGTGCTCGGAGATCGACGTCATTTGACTACGAAGTTCACCAGTCGACCGGGCACGATGATCGCCTTGACGATCGTCTTGCCACCGGTCCACTCGTCCAAACGCGCATCCTGGCGCACCTGTGACTCGAGCGCCGCCTGATCGAGTTCTGGTGGCACGGTAATCCGCGCGCGAATCTTGCCGTTGACCTGAACGACGACTTCGACCTCTTCATCCTTCAAGAAAGCTTCGTCGTACTGCGGCCACGGTTCACAGGCCAGCGACGTTTGGTGGCCGAGCAACTTCCATAGCTCTTCGGCAATATGCGGCGCCAGCGGGGCGAGCAGCAGCACGAACGTTTCCATGGCCGAATGGGGACGGACATCTTCCTTGTTAAAGAAGTTGACGCACTCCATCAGTCGGGCGATAGCCGTATTGAAACTGAGCGACTCGAGATCGCGGGTAACTGCGGCGATCGTCCGGTGCAGCGTCCGCAGTTGCGGGCCGGTCGGTTCGACGCGTTGCACGGCCGGCAGCAACTCTAGCTGGTCGCTGCGCGCGTCGACGATCATCCGCCAAACCCGGTCCAGAAAATTGCGCACACCGCTGACGCCGGCCATGCTCCAGGGCTTGGTCGCTTCCAACGGTCCCATGAACATTTCGTACAACCGCAGCGAATCGGCGCCGTACTCCTTGACGACGTGGTCCGGGTTGACGACGTTGCCCCGCGATTTGGACATCTTATGTGCTCGGCTGTCGACGCGCACCTCCGGGTGATCGGCCAGCACGAAGCCATCGCCCTGTTTGAGGACGTCGCTCTCGGCGAGCGCTTTGGCGACCAGCGGCTGGCCGGTCTGCTTGTGCACGAGGCTGCCGTCTTCCTCGCGCCGCACTTCGCTCGGGCTGGTCCAGCGGCCGTCGGCATCCTGATAGGCCGTATACTCGACCTCGCCGAGAATCATGCCTTGATTGACCAGTTTCTGAAACGGTTCCGCGGTCGTGACGTGCCCGCGATCGTACAGGACCTTGTGCCAGAAGCGCGAGTAGAGCAGATGCAGCACAGCATGCTCCGCTCCGCCAACGTACAGATCGATCGGCATCCACGCGCGTTCCTTCTCCGGATCGCACAGAGCCCGATCGTTATGCGGATCGATGAACCGCAAGAAGTACCAGCACGAACCGGCCCACTGGGGCATCGTATTGGTCTCGCGCCGATAGCGGCGGCCGTCGCGCTCGACGAACAGCCACTCGTCGGGCGCCTTGGCCAGCGGTGGTTCCGGGCGGCCGTGAGGCTTGTAGTCGTCCAGGTGCGGCAGGTCGACCGGCAACTCGCTCGCTTCGACAGCCCGGATCGCTCCGGTCGGTTCGCCGCGCTCGTCCAGTTCGTGAAGGATAGGAAACGGTTCGCCCCAGAAGCGTTGGCGGCTGAAGAGCCAATCGCGGAGCTTGTAGTTGACCGCCTCGCGACCGAGTCCGTTTTCGGTCAGTTCGGCGGTAATCTGCTGCTGGCACTCGCGGCTGCTCAGCCCGCTGAAGCGTCCCGAGTTGATTGCCGTGCCGAGCGACGACCCGCAGCGAGCGCCCTCCAGCACTGCTTGGCGGTCTTCGGCCTGAGCCCCCGGATCGACAACCGGCACGATTGGCAAATCGAATTGCTGGGCGAATTCAAAGTCGCGTTCATCGTGGGCCGGCACGGCCATGATCGCCCCGGTCCCATAGCTGGCCAGGACGTAGTCGGCGATCCAAATGGGAATCGGTTGTTCGTTCACCGGGTTGATTGCGTAGGAGCCGGTAAAGACGCCCGTTTTCTTGCGGTCACCTTCGGTGCGTTCGCGGTCACTTTTGAACGAAGCGCTCTGTCGGTAGGCTTCGACGCTCGCCCGCTGGTCCGCCTGCGTCAGCTCGACCACCAGTGGATGTTCCGGAGCGATGACCATGTAGGTAGCGCCGAAGAGCGTATCGGGCCGCGTCGTATAAACCCGCAGCGCATCGCTGCCGGCCCGAGCCGGCATGCCGCTGGACCGACGCTGGCTCCGCCACTGGGCAAAGTCGTCTTTCGAACCAAGGTAGAAGTCGACCTCGGCACCGACGCTGCGGCCGATCCAATCGGCTTGCAATTTTTTGATGCCCGGCGACCAGTCGAGCGAATCCAGATCGCGCAGCAAACGCTCCGCATAAGCGGTGATGCGGAGCATCCACTGGCGCAGCGGAATCCGCTGCACGGGATGGTCCCCGCGCTCGCTGCGACCATCGATGACCTCTTCATTGGCCAGCACCGTTCCCAGGCCTGGACACCAATTG
>JBQCJB010000550.1:0-17860 GCA_051953155.1 Aureliella sp.
CCTAGCATGTCGGGCAAACGCTTTTGCACCCAGCGTTCGATTTGTTTGGCATTGTAACGCACGCTGAAGTGCCCAGCGATCACTAGCTCGTTTTTGAACGCATCGGCGCGGCTGACGAAATCGTCCAAATGCATATGGCCGTGCTTGTGGATTTTTTCTTTGCGGTGCCCCGGAGCGACGAAGGTCATCTCGGTGATCAGAATCTGCGCCCGGTAGAGGTCGGGATTGTTATCCAGTCCCTGCGGCGAAGTATCGCCCGTATAGGCCACCAGCGGCAAACGCATCTCGGTCGTGATCTCGACGCCGTCGATCTTCAGCTGCCGGATCTCGGGGCCAGAGAGCGACAGATACTCGGCCTTGAGCTTCTTACGGCGTTCCCAGACGATGAAGCCGAGGCTCGGAATCGTATGCGTCGTGCGGTGCACCGACATCACCAGTTCGCGCGACAGTTCCACTTCGTCGCCGGCCGACAAGCCGATCAGGTTGCAGGGCAGCCGTCCTCGATCGAGCCGGCTGAACACCTTCAGCAGCGTTTCCACGTTCTTGACCGCTTCGGCTGGCAAATAAACGGTCGGCGGTTCCATCTTCATCATCCGCCGCCGCGCGACGTACACGGCCAGCGAGGCAACGTGGTCCAGGTGCACATGGCTGATCGCCAGCGTCGGAATGCCCATGAAATCCCAGGGATGGGCGCCGATATCGAACGCCAGTCGCATTTCCGGGACGCGCCAATAGCTTTGCACGGCGGCCCGCGAGTAGCCTTCGATCGTCAGGGCACCGTGGCGATGCGAAAGGAAAGGTGCATTGTCGAGCATAGGCTGGCGCATGATCCCGCAGTGGGGGGCTGAGCAGTGGTGGTTGCGGCGCGATCGTTCCCAGTGAGCCCGCGCATCGAACCAGGGTCGGCCTGATTATTCACAATCCCGCAGCGGATAACAGGGGCAAGCCTATCGCGGCGTGACCGGCATGTTCGAATGCAGCACGCGATCGAACGACAAATTGTCGATCTTGTGCACGTCCAGTTCGCGCTGGAACTCGGGGCCGGCGGTGAGAAACAAGGGCTGGCCAGGATCGGCCTGCTCGGTTGATAGTCCATGATGCCGGGCCAGTTCGAGCGTGGCCAGGAACAGGGCGACCAGCGTGCTCTTGTGCATGCCGGGTTCGAACAGACCTCCGAGTTCGACTCGTCGGTCGGAGAGCACGCGCTCGTGAATGCGCTGCATGTAGACGTGGATCGGCGTGTCGTCATGGATCACGCTCGGTTGCGGCGGTGCCTCGCGCTCGCGCAAGATTCGGCCAAACGCGCTGACCAAATCCCAGACTTCGATCGACTCGATCGGCTGCGTCCCGGGATCCAGACGCCGCGGCGGCAGATCGTTCGCTTGCCGCGCGTACCGCAACTGCCAGCGCCGCGAATTTTCGTCCAGCAAACTGGCCGCATCGCGGATGCGTTTGTAATCGATCAGCCGCTCGACCAGCTGGTCGGTCGGATCTTCGATTGCTTGCTCTTGCTCGTCGACCGCGGTTTCGACTGTCGGCACTGCCTGTTTGGCTTTCATCTCGACCAGAATGCTGGCGACCTCGAGAAACTCGGCCACGTCATCCAGGTCCAGCTCGGTCAGCACCTCGAGGTAGGCGAGATATTGTTCGCTCAGTACGTGGAGCGAGATCTCGGTCAGCGGTAGCTCTTCGCGCCGCACCAAATGCAACAGCAGTTCTAGCGGTCCGCTGTAGATGTCTGTATCGACGGAGAAAGCCATGCCTCGTCACACCCTCAGAGTCTGCACCAATCCAGGGCAAACCATCGCAAGTTCAGGGCTGCGCAGCAAGACCGGATTTTTTCCTTGCGTCGTAGCCCTTAAAAGGGCGCTGCCGCCGATGCGCAGGGCGTTTAGAAAATTTCATCGGTGATCGGGACCTGGTGCTCGCGCAGCCAGCGGCGGTCTTCGCGAGCTTCGGGACGCCCGCCGACGGCTTCGTAAATCCGCATGCGGTGAAAGCGAAGCACTGCCAAGGTCCACAATTCGGTACCCAGCTTTTTCTTGGCCGCTGCGATGCGCGCGTGCGCGTCATCCAGGTCGGGCCACAGCCCGCTCGGGTCGAATGGGTTTTCTGTTTCGCGCTCCGCTTCTGCTTCGGTGCGCGACTCGCTCTCCGTCTCGCCCCCTGGCTCCGTCTTGGCACCGGTCTCCGCCTTGATCCCGGTCTCCGTCTTGGCGCTCGCTTTGTCGTCGATTCTCAGGAGGCGCTCCACGCCTTGGACGGCTTCGTTGATGATCGGCAAGGCTTCGAGGTCGCGGCGGAGGCCGTGCAGGACCCAGGCTTTGGTGTCGAGCAAGCCGGGCTCGCGACCGACCAGCTCGATCGCCTGGTCGATATCCTTGAGGGCTGCTTCCAGTTCAATTCCTGCCAAGGCGCGAAAGTAGGCCAGCAGGTTCAGATCGTTGGGGCTGCGAGGAGGACCGCCCTGCAGCGAGATTTTGAGGGCCCGGACTGCCCGCTGGAAGTCGCTTTCTTCGGCCAGCAGCTCCGCAATCTCTTTGGCCTTCGGGGCCCAGCGTGGATTGCTGCGGACGATTCGCTCCAGCAGGTCCAGCTGGCCGTCGGCGCTCTGGCCGTGCGTCTTCCACAGCTGAGCGACGAGGTAATCGCCGTCGTCGACGATACTGCTATCCCAGTCCGCGGCTCGCGACAGGTAGCGTTCGGCCAGCGCGTCGTCGCCCGCTCGAAAGGCGTTGCCCGCCGCGGCCAGATACCACCGCGAGACCTCGCGCGGGACGAACACCGGCGCAAAGGCAATCGCGAACGTAGCGACTACGATCGCCAGCGTCGGCCATTGGATTCGATTCTTCATAAGTCTCCGTTCTCTGTGCGGGCTGTCCCCCGCCTGTCGCCCCGACTTATCATCCTAGGCCCGTGCGCGGCGGGCGCGAAGCCTGCCGCCGCCCTGGAGCGGCCTGTGTAGTCGATACGCAGTCTATGCGCAGTCGATGTTGCCCCCGCGCGAGCCCTTTCCGGCTCCAGCCCGGCTTTGGTCAGCGGTGGCCGCTTGCAGTATGATGGACATCTGCCGACTTTTTTCCTTGGGCTCTACTTCATCGTTTCCGTTTTCTTGCTAGGGAGGCAATCGCATGTCGCGCCGCAATCTGTGGACCGGAGTCATTTGTGCGGGAGTCATCGGCAGCCTCGCCGCTACGGGATGCGAACCCGCTTCAGCGCCGGCGCCGACCACACCACCGTCGACCGCCTCTCAGCCGGTTGCTCCGTCGGCTGCCAATGCGACTGGAGTAGCTCTCGAGGCAAATGTGCCGGGACAGAACGGAGCGGCCGAAAGCAGTGCCGCCGCGCCCGCGGCTGGAGAAGCGCCAGTGTTGGCTCGGCCGGGAGTCGCCAAGCAGGGGCAAAGCCTCCGCAACGAAACCGGTGTCGGCCGTATGATCGCGCAACCGGCCATCACGTTGTTCACCGTGCGCGAGCGAGCCATCTTCGAAGTCCAGATTCCTCACGCCATCAATCTTTGGGAAGCGACCAATGGCCGCAAGCCCAAGAGTCACGAAGAGTTCATGAACGAGATTATCAAGGCCAACAATCTCAAGCTGCCCGAACTGCCGGCCGGCAAGGTTTATCAGTACCATCCCGACGATGGACAGTTGTACGTGCATTCGGCCAATCAATAAACCCTGCAAGTTTCACGCTCGACGAGCCTCGTTCGTTCGGCTGGGGCGAGCCTGATGCGGCGCGTCGATCTTTGCCGAGGTCAATAGTCCAGCGCGGCGCCGCCATCGGCTTCGATGCCTTGGCCGGTGATGAAGCTCGCATCCTCGCTGGCCAGGAACAAGCAAACTCGCCCGATCTCCTGTGGCGCGGCCATGCGTCCGAGCGGTTGCAGTTGGGCGATGCGTTCCAGAGCGCTGGCTGGATCGGCCAGCGTGTCAGCCCAGGCTCGCATCAGCGGCGTATCGACGTTGCTGGGCAGGACGGCGTTGACGCGGATGCCGTCGCGGGCCACTTCTAGAGCCAACGCCTTGGTGAAGCTCAGCTGGGCGCCTTTGCTGGCTGCGTACGCGGCGGAGTTTTTTTGTCCGAGCACGGCCGTCATCGAGCTCATGTTGATAATGGTGCCGCGCGTTTTGCGCAGCCAGGGCAGGGCGGCCTGCGATGCCACGTAGGTACTGAAAAAGTTGATCGCGAAAACGCGCTCGGCTTCTTGAAGCGGCATTTCCTCTAGCGGCGTATCGGGGGGATGGATGCCGGCATTGTTGATGAGGCAATTGAGCCGCCCAAAATCGTTGGCCAAGCGGTCGATCACGCTGCGCAGCTGCTGGGCATCCGCCACGTCACAGGTCAGGGCTCGAGCGCTGCCGGGGCGGTCGGCATCCAAGTCGGCAGCCAACTGCTCGGCGGCTGCGCGATCGCGATCGATGATGGCGACGTTGGCCCCATCGGCGTGAAACACTTCGATACAGCCGCGGCCGATGCCTTGCGCTCCGCCGGTGACGGCGACGACTTTACCTTCAAATCTCATCTCGGTCTCGATTCGATTTCGCCGCCTGCTGTTTCATAGAGGCTGTCTTCCCAGGACCAGCAAGCACATGTCGTCGGCTTGCGTCGTGCCTTCGATGTACTGGACGATCGACCGGGTGAGGTTTTCGCCGATGTCGGTAACATCCGTTCGCGCGGAGGCGAACAACTTTTCGAGGGCCTTGATGCCGAAGGGATCGCCCGATGCGTTGGGGGCTTCGTGAATGCCATCGGTGTACAGCAGCAGGCGTTCGCCGGGGGCCAGCGTGATCGAGCTGCGCTGATATTCGAAATCGTCCATGATTCCCAGCGGCACGCCCGATTCTTCTTCACCGGGTTGTTCAATGCCAGTGCCGCTAGCGGCGCGGCGCCACAAAGGCGGCATGTGCCCGGCATTCACAATATCGATGTTGCCCGTGCTCGGATCGAGCACCAGGCACAGGAAGGTGATGAATTTTTCGACTCCCAAGGCAGCGATACGGCTGTTCAGGATGCGGATGGCTTGGTCGGCAGATTGATTCGAGGCCAGAGCGAACCGCGTTTCGGCCGAGAGCTTGGCCATCAGCATGGCAGCCGAGACCCCGTGTCCGACGACGTCCGCCACGACGATCGCGACTCGCTGGTCCGGCAGCGGGATGTAATCGAAGTAGTCGCCGCCGATCTGCTGGGCAGGCTGGTAGAAGTGGTAGAAGGAAAACCCTGGCATGTCGGGATACTTGGCCGGCAGGAAGGCTTGCTGGACGCGGCGGGCCAGATCGAGATCCTGTTCGAGCAACCGCTGTTCGACCAGTTGTTCATGCAGCTGGGCGTTTTCGATGGCCACGCCCGCTTGCGCCGCCACAGCTGCCAGGATCTCCAGATCGGAGTCTTCGAAGCGTCGCCGCTGGTTGAGCGTATCCATCTGAATCGCGCCGATCGCCTCGCCCTCGCTGCTCAGGAGCGGTGCGACGATCATCGAGCGGATGCGAAAGTCGGCCACGCTCTGTGCCAATTCGAACCGCTGGTCGCTCGAGGCATCGAGCGAGATGAGGGCCTGGCGATTCTCCATCACTTCGCGCATCACCGTGCGGCTGATGCGAAAAGTCTCCTGCATGTCGGGCTGCCGCGTCTTGAGCCACTTGGGGACGAGGTTGCCGGTCTTGTCGCGGAGGACGATGAAGCCTCGGTCGGCTTGCACGAAGATGCGGAACAGCGTGTCGAGCACCTTGGGCAGGACCTGGTCGACCACCACCGCCTTGCCGAGGCTTTGCACGATTTCGAGCACCGCGGTCAACCGGACCTCGGCGGTCGTCGTCAGCTGCGAGCCGGCCGAGCCGCTACGCACGTCGATCTTCGACGTGACGGCGCGCGAGGTCTCCTCGGGATCGTCGATCAGCAGCACACCGAAGGTCGATGACCCGCCGGCGAGCGCGGCCGATTCGTACAGCGACTGTGCATCGTGCGTATGGTAGGAGAACTCCAGATCGCAAATCCGCACCAGATCGCCATCGGTCAGAGGCGTCAGCCCTGAAATCATGCGGCCGTTGAGATAGGTACCATTGCGGCTTCTGAGATCTTCCAGCAGCAGTTCATTGCCGCGGCGGGTGATCCGCGCATGCTGTCGGCTGACTGCACCGGCGTCGAGAATGACATCGCACTCGGGGTGACGCCCCAGGACTGTCACCGCATTTTCCAGATCGTAGCGAGTTCCCTGCGCAGTGCCGTTGATTGCGATCAGGTACGCCATAGAGTCTTCTCGACGAATAAGGCTCGCAGAACCGGGCGGACAGTGGCTCGACCAAAGCGGGGAGCCCAGATGGCCACGCCTATTCTACTGAAAGGGCCTCTTCGATCAGCCCCTGGAAGACCTCGGGGACCGTTTTTTCGTACGGCGCGTCCGGAACGTCCCGGCCGTTGACGAAGCTTTCCGCGCGCGACAAGAACGTGCGAATCTGTTCGGCGGTCAGCGGCGTGTTGACTTCCAGGCCTTGCCCGTCAGCCCGCATGTGCGTGCAGGTTTCCAATTGGAAGACGAGGTCATTGCGCCCCAGCTTGCGCTCGGCCGCCGACCGCAGCAGCCGCTCGGTTAGGCGCTTGCCAGCCTCAATCTCCACTTCTGGCAGGCCAGCGTCGTCGGCTTGCGCCATCACCGCTTCGACAGTGCCCCACAGCAAGACTGGGTTATCTTCGAGAGCGTTTTTGAGCCTCGACAGTTGCCGCGAGCTGAGCGTCCGCGACTTGACCTTCTCGACCGTCGCTTGCAACTGGTTGAGGATCGCCTGCTTGTCGCCGGGGGAGAGGTTGCTGGTCTCGACCCAGGGGATCAGTTGCTGCGTAATTCCGCGCTCGGCCAGAGCCGGTTGGTCGCTGAAATAGAAGAAGCTTGCAAAGCCGCAAACGGCCATGAAGATCGCCATCGCCAGGATGACGATCACCAGGCAAGCCGGCCCCATCGAGGGCTCCGGCAGGGGAGCGTCGGGTGCGGGCTGCGGCGCCTGGTCGGTCGAATTGTCATTTGCCAAAGCCGGCCACCTCAATCAAAAACGCGGACTTCGCCGCTGGACTCTCTTTCGGGCTGCACTATTCCAGGTCGCGATACTCAATCCCGAGAATCTCGAACCGCAGCTTTCCCTTGGGCACAGCGATTTCGATCTTCTGACCGATCTTCTTGCCCAGCAGCGCCGAGCCGATCGGGCTGGTGGAAAGGATTTTGCCCGAATCGTAGTCCTCGTCACCCAGGCCGACGATCGTGAATTCTTCCTCGTCGCCGTAATCCAAGTCCTTCACCTTGACGGTCGCCAGCAAGCAGACTTCGTCTCTGGAGAGTTTGGCCGGGTCGATGATGTAGGCGTTGGCCAGCTTGGCCTTCTTGTCGTTGATCCGCGCTTGCAGCAGGCCCTGGCGTTCGCGCTGGCCATGGTATTCGGCGTTTTCTTTCAAATCGCCTTCGGCGCGGGCTTCCGCTATCTTCTCTGCGATTTCGGGCATGACCACATTTTCCAAGTGGTCAATCTCCGCTCGGATCGCATTGTATTTGTCGCGCGTCATCGGAACCATTTCCGACATACCAGCTACTCCCGCAAAGGCCCTGCCAACCATCGACCAATTGCTCCACGCATCCGGCACTTCGAAACGAAGCACCTTCGCGCGAGGCAAAAAAATAAGACCTCTTCTCCCACGATAGAAAAGAGGCCGCCAAGACGAACCGTCAGAATCTGCCTATATCGTTGGTGATTGCCCCCCGATTGTCAAGCTATCGACCGATGCAAACGGTAATCGCTCGCGACCACGCCGCGACTTGCGATGGGTGTTGGGCTTACTTAATATGAAGTGGGCCGACTTACTGCGTGGAATGAACTGCCTAAAGGTGGCTGTGTGGTCCTATCGAATCTCGACCGCGACTTGCTCGCCCGCTGCCTGCATGGCACTCCCGAAGCCTGGGAGGATTTCGTCGATCGCTTTCTCGGCTTGATCACCTATGTCGTGACCGAAGTCGCCAAGAGCCGCGGCGTGCCGCTGGCCGAAGCGGCTCGCGATGACGTCGTGGCGGATGTCTTTCTGGCTCTGGTCGACCACGATTTCCGCACGCTGCGGCGGTTCCGCGGCCAGAGCTCGCTGGGAACCTATCTGGTCGTTATTGCCCGCCGC
Organism: Aureliella sp.; assembly: GCA_051953155.1. Taxonomy (GTDB): domain Bacteria; phylum Planctomycetota; class Planctomycetia; order Pirellulales; family Pirellulaceae; genus Aureliella. The sequence continues at coordinate 8,149 of JBQCJB010000550.1, forward strand.
ATCGCTGTGCGCAAACTGGCCGAACTCCAGCGGCGGCGCCAATCCGCAGCTCTCCCGTTCGAGCCCGCTGTGCCCGAACCGAACGAAGAAGCTTTGGCCGCCGATAAAGAAGAGGTGCAAGTCCTGCTGGCCCATTTGCCGACCAGCGAGGCGACGGCCGTGCGGATGTACCACCTCGAAGAGCGCAGCTATCGCGAGATCGGCCAGCACATGGGCATCCCCGAAAACAGCGTCGGGCCGCTACTGAGCCAGGCCCGCGCCAAGCTGAGGCAGCTGAGGCAAAGCTGACCGCATCAGATGGCCTCCGAGCCGCGTTCGCCGGTGCGGATGCGGATGCAGTCGTCCATCGGCAACACGAACACCTTCCCGTCGCCGATTTGTCCCTTCTCGCTGCTGCGGGCCCCGCGCAGGATCGCGCTGACGGTCGGTTCGACGAACTCGTCGTTAACCGCAATCTGCAATTGGACTTTGCGGACGAGGTTCAGCGCGGTCTCGTGGCCGCGAAACGCGCCGACTTGACCCTTCTGCCGGCCAAAGCCTTGGCAGTCCATCACCGTCAAGCGAAAGACTTCGACCTCAGTCAGCGCCTGTTTGACCGCTTCCAGTTTGGCGGGCTGAATGATCGCAATGATCAGCTTCACTCTGTCGTCCTCTGCATCGAACCTTCGTCCGCCCGGTGTCCAGTTGCAAACATCTCAAATGTCTGGCTGGGGCCGCCGCGCTGTGGCCGAGCCACCGCGTGAAACAAGCCGCCCCTAGCCTATGTCCCCGCCAGCGTCTTGTCGAGTTGGCTTGCAAGTGAGCCTGCTGGGGAAGGCGAATGAGCTTTCGCATGAGCGAATCCAACCAGCGGTCGACGAGAATGCGTCGCGAGAAGAAGGGACAACAGAAGTAGAAAAAATACCCCGACCTGGGCGAGTGAGGCGGACACTCGCCCAAGGTCGTTGGGGTACTCCTCTGGCCCAGGCTATGAGCCGAAGATCGCGATGTGGTTGGTCGAAGTTGGCAAGCGAACAAAAGGCCTGGCCACCGTCGACCTCGTCGAAGACAAGGTGTCGCTCGGGGAGGGGAAGGGTGCAGTGCGCTTCGCTCCCCGAGCGACATGGGTAGGTTCGATCAAGGTGGGTTTGGGAGTCTTGACTAGGTCCGGTCCAGGCCGCTCGCTTACGTTCCAGCCGGCTGTAAAATCCGGCGCTTTTCCAGCGGCGCGGACACGACCGACCCGAGTGAGAGACTAACCCCCAACAACCCCACAAGGAGAACGCATCGTTAAGACCTCTGTTTCAAGTGTGTATCGCAGCGCGAGCTGCTGCTGCGTTTAAGTTGTGTTGTGCTCAGCGTCGCTGATGATTTGACCAATATGCACGCCCTGGGCCGTCCCCGTTTCGGTGCGCTGGCAAGCGTCGGCGGATGTTCTCTTAAGTTGTTGCCCAGATGCGTTTTAAGAAAATTGCAATTTTGTTGATGGGCTGCTAGCCGAGTGGCGAGAACGCCAGCAATGCCTAAAGAGTAGGCGACGGTTCTGCGTAAAACGTGCGCAATACGTGCGCAAAACCTGCGACGGCGCGATACGGATTCCCGCGGTAGGCGGCGCAGGCGTTGGCGCAGGTGTTACAGAGGCTCGGTTCGAGCTTCGGCCGAGCGAGCGCCGAGATTGCCGTAGCGGTGGTAATCGACGCATAGGCTCTGCTCGCGGACGTACCACAGCAGTTCGATGCGGCCGAAGGGGCAGACGGACGCGTCGGCGATGAACACGAAGGCGTCGCCCGCCGCGCGGCGGACCGCTGTGGGGACAACCTGCGAGCTCGCATAGCGAAGTCGATCGACTTGGCCGCGGGCTAGCTCCTGGATCAGATGCTGGTCGCTTTCTTCCGAAAACTCGATCGTCGCGCCCCAAAAATGTGTCAGCTCCTCGAGGGCGCGGAGCAGTTCGGTGTGAACACCCGGCAGCCCGCTGACCAGAGCCCGCCCACCGGCTGCTTGCACAGCAACGATCCGCGCCAATATGTCGGCCGCGCGGTCTTGCGCCGTCACGCGAATGCGGAGATGGGTCAGCGGTAGGTAGCGGCGAAAGTTGTCTTGGCCGATCAATCGCAGCGTGTCGTGACTCGCGGCCAGCTCTTCGGCGCCGAAGCGATCATAGTCGGCAATCGCGCTGGCCAGCACTTGCCATTCGCTCTGGCTCAACTGGTTGCGCACGGTTTGCGCGGAGGCGTCGGGCGAGGCCTCGAGTCGCTGCAGCAACTGGCCCAGCGGCTGACGAATTGGCCGGCGAACTGGCCGGGGAAGTGGAGGGAACGGCGGGGCTGTCTCGCTCGGGGCGTCCGATCCGCCGGCTGGCACTGGTTCCACGTCGAGGGTCGGATGGTGCATCAGAGGCACGACATAATTCGGTCCGCCTGCTTTGATGCCCGGACCAAAGGCGCTCTTGCCCAAGCCACCGAAGGGTTGCCGCAGTACGACAGCGCCGGTTGTCGGTCGGTTGATGTACAGGTTGCCTGCCTTCAGGCCGCTGGACCACAGCGTTTGTTCGCGGTCATCGAGACTTTCGAGCCCACTGGTCAGTCCGTAACCGGTCGCGTGTACTAGCTCGAGAGCCTGGTCGAGGTTCTTGTACGGCATCACGGCCAGCACCGGACCAAACAGCTCGGTCATGTGCGTGAAACTGCCCGGCGAGACGTCCCACTTGATGCCGGGCGAAAACAAGCCTGGATTGCCGTCGAGATTGCGCGGCATCAGTGCCCAGCTTTCGCCAGTCTCCAGTTCCTTCAAGCCTCGCAGCAGTGGTCCGCTGGGCGGCCGAATCAGCGGCCCCATCTTGGTCACCAGTTGCCAGGCGGAGCCGACTTGGATGCTCGACGCCGCGTCCAGCAGCCCATGTCGGAAGCGTGGGTCGTGATAAACCTCTTGTTCCAGCAACAGCAGGCTGGTCGCGCTGCACTTTTGACCCGAATGGGAGAAGGCGGAATGCAGGACGTTCTTGATGGCGAGATCGTGGTCGCTGAGACTGGACACGATCGTGGCATTCTTGCCCCCCGTCTCGGCCAACAGCCGCAGCTCCGGCTTGGTCGAGAGCATCTGCTGGGCGGTCGACGTGCCGCCGGTTAGAATGACCGCTTCGATCCGCGGGTCGCCCAGCAAAACTTTGCCGGCCAGCTGGCCGCTGGTCGGCACCAGTTGCAGCGCGGTGCGCGGGACACCCGCTTCCCAAAAACACTCGCTCAGGATGCGGGCCGGCAGCACCGTATCGGAAGCCGGTTTCAGAATCGCCGTGTTGCCGGCCGCCAGCGCGGCCGCAATGCCGCCGCACGGAATCGCGATCGGAAAATTCCACGGGCTGATCACCGCAATTGCGCCAAGGCCGCGGCTCGCCCGTCGCGGATTTTTCGCGGCGCCGGTCGCATAGTTTCCCTCGAGCAGTTCGAGCGCCGCCAGCGCGTAGAACTCGACGAAGTCAATTGCTTCGCTGACTTCGGGGTCGCTCTCGGCGATGGTCTTGCCTCCGTCGGCCATGGCCGCGCCGATCAAGTCGCCGCGGCGCTCGCGCAAACGCTGCGCCACTCGCCGCAAGATTTGGTAGCGGTCGCCCGGCAGCAAGCCGCGCCAGCCGTCGCGATCATGGTCCGCCGCCTCGATCGCTCGCCGCAGCTGTTCGGCGTCTGCCTGACGGTAGCGCGCCGCGACGACGCCCGGCCGCGAGGGATCGAGCGATTCGAACCACTCCCCGCCACCCGGTTCGTCGTTCCCATCGACAGTTACTGGAATCTCGGTCGCTTGTCTGTCGCAGCGCGGCTGCCAGAGGTCGACGATTTCCTGAGCCCAGCGACCATTTTGCGGCAGCGCAAAATCGGTATCCGGCTCGTTGGCCAGTTGGCTCCAAGATTGGGGCGGCGGTGGCTGCAGGGGCGGGGCGTGGCGATCCTGTGTGCGGCGCGGAGCGCTGGAAACGCTGTCGACCATCGCCGCCGCCGACAGGAACTGCGACTCGAGCTGCCGCCAGGCGGGACTATCGGTGGTGATCTGGAATGCGTGCCGCAGGAAGTTGTCAGGCCCGGTGTTTTCGTCCAGTCGCCGAACCAGGTAGCCGATCGCGCTCGTAAAATCTTCTTCCGTGCAGGCTGGAGCGTACAGCAAGACATTGTCGCTCAGCTGGCGCAGCGCCCGCCGCTGGTGATTGGCCATGCCTTCGAGCATTTCGAACTGGACCGCGTCGAGCGCGCGGCAACGCGTTGCCAGCACGAGGGCGAAGGCGACTTCGAAAAGATTGTGGCTGGCCACGCCCAACTGGACCGCAGCGATGTTCTCGGGCCGCATGCCGTAGAGCAGCATGCGTTTGTAGTTGGCGTCGGTTTCGAGTTTCGTTTTGTAGGGAGCCTGCGGCCAGCCGCGGATCGAGGCCTCGACCCGTTCCATCTCCATGTTCGCACCTTTGACGATGCGGATGGTGACCGGGCTGCCGCCCCGGCCAGCGCGCTCCGAGGCCCAACGCGTGATTTGCTGCTGGACGAGAAAGCTGTCGGGGATGTAGGCCTGCAGGGCGATGCCGGCGCGCACGTGTTCCAACCCCGGCCGGTCGAGCGTCTCCATGAAGGCGGCCGACGTCAGGGCCATGTCTCGATACTCTTCCATATCGAGATAGACGAACTTGGGGACTGCGGAACCTTGTTTGGGTTGGAACAAGTGACGGGCCGCCGCCCGATAAAGCAGTTCCAGCCGGTCGCCGATGATTTTCAGTGTGTGCCCGCGGGCCAGCGGTGAGATTTGCGAATAGAGCGTCGAGATCTTGACCGAGACGACCTCGATCTCCGGTTGTTGCAAGGCGGCCAGATATTTTTCCAGGCGGCGCTGCGCCTCGCCTTCGCCCAGCAAGGCTTCGCCCAGGAAGTTGACATTCATCCGAATGCCTTCTTGGCGGCGGGCCTGCAGGTGCTCGCGCAGCAGCTCGTTCTCGGCCGGCAGGATGACGTTGGAAGTCTCTTGCCGCATTTTCTCCTTGACCAGCGGAACGGCGACGCCGGGCAAGTAGTTGCCGAACGACTGGAACCCGCGGAGCAGAGCGCGGTCGAGTCGTGAGAAGAATCGCGGGACGCCCTGGACGTCGAGGATATGGATCAGTTGATCGACCGCGCGGCGATCGCGGTGGCTGCGAAAGCCCTGATCGGTCATCTGCGTGAGGGTGGCCTTGTCCTCGGGGTGCTGGAGCATGCGGTCCAACTCGGCCTGTTGCCGGCGCTCGGCCGGCGTCTGGAGTTCAGCGGCCTGGAGCTGGATGAACCTGGCCAGCTCGCAAGCCTGCGCGGCAACCCGATCGGCGATCTCGGCCGCGGATTGCCCCTCGAGCGGCTCGCGGGCCAGCCGCTGGAGCATGTCGGCCGCTGGCGAGCTCAAAACGGCACGTCCTCGTCATCTTCGTACGAGGCCTCGGCGAAGGCTGCGTTGGCATCGCCACCAGCGGCTGGCGCTCCGCCGCCCAGTGGACGGAAACTGGTCGCTTCAGCGTTGAGAAAAAACTTGACCTCGCTACTCGGATCGCGCTGCCATTTGCGGCCGGCCAAGCGGTAGCTGACTTCGACTTCATCGCCGACCTTCAGCGAGTCGAGGCTATCGCAGTTATCGCCCGTGAAATCGATCGGTATATAATTGGGGAAACGACCATTGTCTTGCTCGAGAACGAGCAGTCGTTTGCGGAATCCTTTCTGACCGAACGTCTTGGTCTCTTCGATCACATGTACTACACCACGAACCTTTGCGTCGCTCATCGCGCTTGCCCTGTTCCTTCGAATAAAAATCGCGGCCCATCGATCGACCCACCAACTAGAATTGTATCGCATCGGCCAGGGGCGAAAAGGCAAAGGAAACGCAAGTTGAAATGCTCGGTCGTGGCCTGACGCAAGGCTTGCCGAAGCGATATACTTCGTGCAGCTTCGCTATTGTTCTGGCGACCCCACCCCCGAAAAAGCCCGCGTTGTTACGAGCTGAACTTGCAATGAACGCTGTTCCTTCGACTTTCTTCGGCCGACATGAGTTCTTGATTCGGCGGCTGCATTCTCTCAGTGGGTTGATTCCGGTAGGGGCCTATATGACGGTCCATTTGCTGGTCAATTCCACGCTGATCAACGGTCCGGGCGCCTTTCAAACACAGGTCACTCAGATCCATTCGCTAGGAATGGTCTTGCCGGTTGTCGAGTGGGCGTTCATTTTCATCCCGCTGATCTTCCACGCGGTGGTCGGTGTGTGGATCATCCAGTCGGGGCATTCCAACGCGTCCCAGTATCGCTACTCGAGCAATATCCGTTACACGCTCCAGCGCTGGAGCGGCGTGATCGCCGTGGTCTTCATCCTGTTCCACGTGTTCCACTTGCACGGCTGGTTCCACGCCGAGGCCTGGCTGAAGAATGTGGCCGAGCCGCTGGGCATGGCCCAGTTCCGTCCCTACAACGCAGCCAGCACGCTGGCGATGGCCCTCCGCGGCTATCTCTGGCCGATCTTCTACGTCATCGGCGTGATCGCCTGCGTGTTCCATCTGGCCAACGGCATCTGGACGATGGGCATGACCTGGGGTGTCTGGTTGACGCCCAAAGCCCAGCATCGAGCCAACTGGCTCTGCGGAGGCTTCGGCGTCATCCTGGGCATCATCGGTTTGAGCGCGCTGTGGGCCGCCAAGACGACCGATGTCGAGCAAGCCGTTCGCGTCGAAAACAATCAGTACGAAGAAAAGGTCCGCACCGGGCAGATCCAGGCGGATCCGCACAAGCGGTCGGAGCCCGAAACGGTCGATGGAGTCGCGATCGACAATTGATCATCGGGCCCAGTCGCCCAGCCGTGGGCGCCGGTTTGCGGCGGGTGGAACAATTCACTATCAGACTTCGCCACAAAGAGTTGAAAGTAAGATTCCGTTATGGCAGCGAAACGAGTCGTGATCGTCGGTGGCGGCCTGGCCGGGCTGGCCGCGGCGATGAAACTAGCCGAATTGGGTGTGGCCGTCGACCTGATCAGCCTGACGCCGGTCAAGCGTTCCCACAGCGTCTGCGCGCAAGGCGGCATCAACAGCTGCAATGACCAGACGCGCCAGCTGGGCGATTCGGAATGGAAACACCTGGACGACACGGTCTACGGTGGCGACTTCCTCCAGCACCAGCCGCCGGTCAAAGAGATGGCCTTTGCCGGCCCCAAGATCATTGAACTGATGGATCGCCTGGGCGTTCCCTTCAACCGCACGCAGGAAGGTTTCCTCGACCGCCGGCGCTTCGGCGGCACGCTGTACAAACGCACGGCCTTCGCCGGCGCGACCACCGGCCAGCAACTGCTCTATGCGCTCGACGAACAAGTGCGGCGCTGGGAAGTCGAAGGCATGGTGCGGAAGTATGAGTTCTGGGACTTTCTCGGGCCGGTGCTCGACGATACCGGCCGCTGTGTCGGCGTGGTCGCCCAGGACATGGTCTCGATGCAGATCCGCGCCTTTCCGGCCGACGCCAGTCTGATTGCCAGCGGTGGTTGCGGCTTGATCTACGGCCAATCGACGATGTCAGTCTTCTGCAACGGCAGCGCCGCCAGCCGCTGTTTCCAGTCCGGCGTGAAATATGCCAACGGCGAATTCATTCAAGTGCACCCGACCGCCATCCCGGGGTCGGACAAGCTGCGTTTGATGAGCGAATCGGCCCGCGGTGAAGGGGGACGCGTCTGGGTGCCTCGCAAACCGCAGGATCCTCGCCGCCCGAAAGAGATTCCCGAGTCGGAGCGGTACTACTTCCTCGAAGAACGCTATCCCAAGTATGGCAACCTCGTCCCGCGCGACATCGCCACGCGCGAGATCTTCGATATCTGCGTCAACGAAGGCTTGAGCGTCGAAGCCAATCGCATGTGCGTCTATCTCGACCTGACGCATATCGAGCGCAGCGAGCTGGACCGCAAGCTGGGCGGAATCCTGGACATTTATCAGAAGTTCCAGGGTGTCGATCCGCGCTCGACGCCGATGAAAATCTTCCCGGCCGTGCATTACTCGATGGGCGGATTGTGGGCTGACTACGATCGCAGCGCCGACGGCGGCCTGGTGGCCGGTTCGCCGCGCAATCAAATGACCAATATCCCGGGACTGTACGCCCTCGGCGAATGCGATTATCAGTACCACGGCGCCAATCGGCTCGGTGCCAACTCGCTGCTCAGCTGCATTTTCTCGGGACTCTTCCTGGGTCCCAGCGTGCAGCACTTCATCAATGCCCAAAAGGGAGCCGCCGCCGATCTGCCGGTCAGCCTCTTCGAACGCGCGGTCGCCCGCGAAGAGAAGCGTCACCAGGACCTGCTCAAGTGCTCCGGTGGCGAGAACCCATACCTGATCCATCAAGAGCTGGGCGTGTGGATGACGCGGGCAGCCACGGTCGTTCGCCACAACCCACAACTGGACGAAGCGTACGAGAAAGTCTCCGACCTGCACGTCCGCGCCATGCGTTGTTCGCTGAGCGATACCGGCAACTGGACCAACCAGAACGTGATCTTCACCAAGGCCTTGCAGGACATGTTCCCGCTGGCCAAGACGATCCTCAAGGGAGCCCGCTTGCGCGACGAATGCCGCGGAGCCCACTACAAGCCGGAGTTCGAAATGCCCAGCCTGGCAGCGACCGATCCGGTCGAGCGGCGGCACGAGGCCGAGCGGTGGTGCGATCGCTTCGAAGAGAACAACGCGCGCTACCTCAAGTCGACTATCGCCCAGTGGAACGGCGAGCACCCGGACATCTCGTATGAAGACGTCGACACGTCGCTCGTGCCGCCCCGGCCGCGTCTGTACGGCCTGGTCGGCGCCGAAGTGATCGAGGAAATTTGGAAACAACGCGTGGCCCAGAAGAAACAAGACAAAGTCGATTCGCCCGCGTCGGCCATTCACTAAGCAATCCAAAGAACACGCAGCCAACAATAGAAACGCATCCCGCCAAGGTCCATCGCATGAACGCGCCACATAGCCAACCCGACACCGCTCAAGCTGGTTCCCCGTCGCGGACGACGCACCGGCAGAAGGTCAACGTACGCATCCTGCGGCAAGACGGTCCCGGCCAACCCGCGTACTGGGAACGCCATCAGGTTCCCTACGAAGAAAACATGAATGTCATCAGCGTGCTGCAGCGTATCGCCGCCCAGGCGCGAACGGTCGAGGGCCAAAGCGTCGCGCCGGTGGCCTGGGATTGCGGCTGCCTGGAAGAAGTTTGCGGCTCGTGCACGATGGTCATCAACGGCCACGTCCGCCAGAGCTGCTCGGCGCTGGTCGATCGCCTGCTGGAAGAAAATCCGACCGAGATCGAGCTGCGGCCGATGCAAAAGTTCCCGGTAGTGCGCGACCTGCTGGTCGACCGCTCGCGGATGTTCCACAGCCTCAAGCACATCAAAGGCTGGATTCCAGTCGATGGTTATTTCGATATGGGACCGGGACCGAAGCAGTCGCGAGCCGAACAGGAACGCAACTATCCGCTCAGCGAGTGCATGACCTGCGGATGCTGCCTGGATGCGTGCCCGCAGTACAACAAGATCGAGCTAAACCGCCGCCCGGGCGAAAGTGACGCGGACTTCGAGGCTCGCAAGCAAGCCGCTTGGGATGAAGGTTTTATTGGGGCTGCCCCGATCAGTCAGGCAATCCTCTTCAATTCGCATCCGACGGGCAAGAACATCAAGGACGAGCGGCTGGAAGCGTTGAGTGCGACCGGTGGAGTGCAAGTCTGTGGCAACG
>JBQCJB010000551.1:0-4643 GCA_051953155.1 Aureliella sp.
TGATCCCGATCTGGAGGCGCGAAGCACCCAATTCGAGAGCGAAACCGGTTAGAAAAAGCCCGCCCAGCAGTGTGCCCATGACGGTCGCGAGCGCTCCCTCGGAGACCGAGAGATTCATGGCGCGCTCGAGGCGCCCATTGATATCAAACATTGATTCCCTTCATTCACCCAAAAGCCGCGCGAGCGCGCCGCGCGAATCTAGTGCGCTATCAGCTTCGCCTATTGCGAGTGCGACGGGTGATTACAAACCGCGATCATTGCGGTTTCTACTTCAAAGATGTGGCGTCCAACTGCCTCGGCGTCTGTGCAAGAGAATTGTTAGAGATCGCTGTTTTCTAGTCAACGGCAACCGCGACTCATGCAAGTTTTTTCACTGCCGGCTGAGCAATTGCCCGACGCGCCGCGCCAAGTCGATCGGGCTGAACGGCTTCTGCAAAAAGTCGTCGCCGGGGCGCAGCGCTGCCTTCAGGCCGATCGACTCGTCGGCGTAACCACTCATATACAGCACGCGCAGCTCCGGTTGATGCTCGCGCAGCGCCTGAGCCAGTTCCGGACCGCGCATTTCGGGCATCACGACGTCGGTCACCAACAGGTCGAACGGCCGATTGACGTGCAGGCTCTCGAGCGCCTGGGCGGCGCCGCTGCATTCGATAACTTGACAACCTTGCAGTTCGAGCGAAATGCGGACAATCGTTCGCACCGAGTCCTCGTCCTCGACCAGCAAGATCTTGCTGGTGCGGATGCCCTGAACCTGCGGCTCCTCCACCGCGCCGATTCGAAACCTCTCGGGCTGGCAGGGATAAAACAGGCGGAAGGTGGTCCCGGCGCCTGGTTCGCTCGTCAGGGCGATGTGTCCGCCAGCTTGCTGGACGGCGCCATGCACGACCGGCAGCCCGAGGCCCGTTCCACGGCCGACGGCTTTGGTTGTAAAGAAGGGTTCGAAGATGCGCGAACGAACTTCGGGCGTCATGCCGACGCCGGTATCGGACACTTTGATTTGAATATAGTTGCCGTTGCGCATCACGGGTGGCAAGTGCCGCTCGACCTCCGCCGAGGTCATGTTCGACGTCGCGATGGTCAAGGTTCCGCCGTGAGGCATGGCATCCCGCGCGTTGAGTACCAGATTGAGGATCGTTTGTTCGAACTGGGCGGAGTCGATCTTGACGACGCGGAGCGCCGGGTCGAGCTTGAGCTGAAAGACGACCGCTTCCCCGACCAGGCTCTTGATGAAGTCGGACGACCTTTCCAAAGCGGCGTTGACGTCGAAAGCCTCCGCATTAACAAAGGCGTTTCGGCTGAACGAAAGTAGCTGTTTGGTCAGCCTAGCAGCTCGCTGCCCCGCGCCGCGAATAGCGGCGATCGACTCGCTGCGCAGATTGCGGCCTTCAGCCAGTTCGCCTTGCGACTCGGCGGCTTGCAGCAAATCGCAATGCCCGTGGATGACCGTCAGCAGGTTATTGAAGTCGTGTGCGACGCCCCCGGCCAGCCGACCGACGGCCTCCAGCTTTTGCGACTGGACGAGCCGTTCGGCCAGTTGTCGCTCCTGGGTGACGTCGGCCGAGACGATCAATGCGCCCTCGGGCACCGGCTGGATACTCAATTCGAAGATGCCCACCGAGCCATCGGGAAACATGAATTCGTTGTCCAGACGCTCCGTCGTTCGCTTGTCCAGACAGCGGAGGATGCGGCGGTACAGTTCGGTCGATTCCACGCCCGGATAGGCGTCGGCGAAATGGACGCCGAGCAATTCCTCGCGTCTGCGCCGTCCGTGCAGAGCGGCGTTGGCATTGACGTACACGTAGCGAAGATCGAAGTCGAGAATCTGGCAGCCGACGATCAAGTTTTCAAAGGTTTCGCGCAGCCGCATTTCGCTGGCCCGCAACTGTTCGGCAGCCAGTTTGTCGGCCGTGATGTCGCGGATCGTACCGAGCACGCGTTCGACATGGCCGCGCCGATCGTAGTCGGCTTGCCCCTGATGATGGACCCAACGGGTGCCGCCGTCGGGTTTCCGCAAGCGAAACTCGGCCGAGTAATGCCGGCGGGACTCGAGCGCCCCTTGAGTGGCTTCGATAACTTTACTGCGGTCCTCGGGATGAACCATCTGAAGAAACTCGTCCAGCGTGCTGTCGCACGAACCGATATCGAGGATCGTCAGGCACTCGGGGGACCAGGTTAATTCGCCCGTCCGCGGCACGTATTCCCAAACGCCCATTTGCGACGCGGCCAAGACCAGCCTTAATCGCTTGTCGCTCTCCGAACTGAACTTCTCGCCCGACATTCCGCTTGCCCCATCCATGGTGCTGGTGCTAGATCTTTTCAGGGCGAGGATTGTTGGCCCAGTGCCCGCTAGGATCGGAGCCTGCCACGAAGACTCCTTTGGCGTTCCATCCCAGGCCCGCGCGAACCTCCGCGGCGCAGTAGCGGATCGTCAGGCCGCAGCGCCGCCGCGACGACTGGTTTGCCTCCGAACCGTGCAGCAGCAAATCGCTGTGGATCGAGGCCTCGCCGGCACGCAGCTCGTCGAGCACGACTTCTCCGTATTGCTCGGCGTTGTCGATCGTCTGGTTGAGGACGTTATGCTCCGAAGAATCGCTGGGGCGATACGTCAGATGGCCGACGTGATGCGAACCGGCGATGAATTTCATGCAGGCGTTCTCTTCGTCTGCGTCGTCGATCGCCAACCAGACGGTCACCGCCTTGGAAGGTGATAACGGCCAATAACTCGCATCCTGGTGCCAAGCGACCGCCTTGCCGTCGTGCGGCATCTTGCAAAAGAAATGGGACCCCCAGCCGATCACATTCGGCCCGAGCAAGTCGGAAACGAGAGCCACAATTTTCGGGTTGGTCAAAATGTCGTAGACCGGACCGTAGGACAGGTGCGCCGACGAGATCGAATAACTGTTGCCACCGGCGGCTACGACGCGCTGGAGCAGGTCATCGAAATAGCCGCGGATCTGGCCGATTTCCGAGTCGCTAAAAATGCGGAAGGGGGCTGCGAACCCGCGGCGGTTGAAGTGTTCGATCTGGTCGGCAGTCAGGACCCGCGGACTGGGATTGACCGTCGGATGAAAGCGCAAATCGCGCTCGAGGCTTGCCAGTTCGTTTTCAGTGGGTGTGATGGAGAATTGCTGGGCCATAAGTCAATGTGCAGGTGAGGTTAGTGGATGGATCGGATGGGCGGAAATCGCGCGGGCTGCGGTCTGCTTTTTCGCCTTGGCCGGCTCCAGTGGAGCAGCCAGTGTCACAATTGTAGACATAGCCAGGTTGCCACGCTATGTTGACGCAGGCTCAAGACGCGCACCCCTCCATCACCTTAGAAAGTACCGGCCGAGCATGCACTGGACGACCGCGACTGTGGAACGGAAGATTGTTTGGGCACCAGGTTTGTTCACTCTCTCGATCTCAGCTCCGGAAGTCTCGCATTACGAACCGGGGCAGTTCCTGCAGCTCGGGGTCACCGTCGACGAGAAACGGATCAATCGGCCGTACAGCGTGGCTTCGCCTCACGGAGAGACGCTCGAATTCTTCATCGTGCTGGTCGAAAATGGCCAGCTGACGCCGCATCTGTGGCGGCTGAATCCTGGCGATCGAGTCGATGTCTCCCAGAAGGCTGCCGGGAGTTTTACCTTAAAACACAGTCCCGACGCGAGTTCGTTGTGGTTGCTGGCGACCGGCACGGGCATCGCGCCGTATATCGCGATGCTGCGCACCAACGAACCCTGGCAGCGTTACCAGCGCATCGTCTTCGTGCACGGCGTGCGGCACGGCAGCGATTTGGCGTACCAAAATGAACTGAGCGCCTATCGCGATCGCTATGGCCAGCGGTTCACGTCGATCGGCGTCGTCTCGCGCGAGGACGTTCCCGGTACGCTCCGTGGTCGCATAACGTCCTGCCTGGCCAACGGCTCGCTCGAAAACGTGGCCAACCAGCCACTGACTCCGGAAGCATGCGTGATGATGTGCGGTAACCCCGACATGCTGGACGAAACCGAACAGATGCTCGAACAACGCGGGCTGAAACGCCACCGCTCGAAGAGCCCCGGACAGATCGTCGTCGAGCGCTACTGGTAACTGGCCCGCACGCTGCCGGCGCGTTTACAGTTCGTCGTCGACAGCCAACGCACGGGTACGCGCTAGATCGATCTGCGCCAGCGTGTACAGTTTGCCCTCGCCTGCTCCGGGGCAGACCTCGCACGTTTTTTCCCAGTCGCTGGGAGTCCGAATGTTCGAATCCCAAAAGGGCCACGTGCGGCACTGCACGGGTCGAGCTGTATAGACCATGCAGCCGCGCGTCTGCGGATCGAGAAAGATGCAGTCGCCGTCGGAATACTCAATCAAACTTTCGCGGGCTCCGACTCGGCGCACGAACTTTTCGCGAAAGGACTCCTCGTCCATCGCCAGGGCTTGAGCCATGGCGGCAATTTCCTGCGCATCGACCCAGACGTATCCGGGCGCTCCGCTACAACAGCTGCCACACTGCGTGCAGGTGAATTGAAGACCTCGGTGATACCAAGGCTGACCGGCGTTGCCTCTCTTTCCCATCAGCCCAGTTGAATGCGGGCTCGAACAATCGTCAAGACCTCGCGCACCCACCCCGTCGATGGCCAAAGATTCCGTGAACCTTCGCAGTCGATCCGGCCACG
>JBQCJB010000552.1:0-2344 GCA_051953155.1 Aureliella sp.
ACGCTGTGCCGATGGTTCTTCGAGCAGCGCGTGGCTGAGGGACGAATCGTCGATGGTCACGGCGACCTGCGCCCGGAACATATTTGTTTTACCGATCCGATTGCGATCTTTGACTGCGTCGAGTTCAACCCCGACCTGCGGCGAATCGATGTGCTCGACGAACTGGCGTTTCTGGCTGCCGAGTGCGACGTCTTGGGCGCCGAGTGGATCGGCCGGCGGTTGATCGCCGATTATCGGGCCAAGAGCGGCGATCGGCCGCCAGCAATTCTCTTTGATTTCTACAAGTCGTATCGCGGTTGCGTGCGCGCCAAGGTGGCCGCGCTGAGAGCCGACCAACTGGACGGTGCGGCCCGCGAGCAAGCCATTTCCCAAGCCAAACATCATTTGGCTGTGGCGGATCGGGCGGTGCAAACCTGGTTGCGGCCGCTGGTCATCGTCGTCGGCGGCGCCGCTGGAACCGGCAAGACCACGCTCGCGACGGCGATCGCCCAGGCGTTGGCTGCGCGCTTGCTGCGCACCGACGTTATTCGCCGCGAACTGTTCGGGAGTGGCCCACATGCCACTGGGCCGGACGCAGGTGTTTACAGCCCCGAGGCGCGCGTGCAGGTGTACGACGAAATGCTTCGCCGCCTTGGGCAACACGCAGCGGAAAGCGTCTCGGTCGTCCTCGATGGCACGTTTGCGACGATCGAAAGTCTTCGGGCGGTCGAGCGCGCGGCGACCAGCCCCAACCGCGTCTTTCTGGCGGTCGAATGCTTTTGCCGCCCCGAAGTTGCTACCGCGCGCATCGGCATCCGCCTGAGCGAAGGTCGCGACGCCTCGGAAGCCAGCCCCGAACTGCACGCTATCCAGCGCTTGCGCTGGGAAACTTGGCCCAGCGACATTCCCCAGATTCGAATCGATACCGAACAGCCCAGGCAAACTCAGTTAAGCCAAGTACTGGAAAAGCTCGCGCAGCAGCTTGCGCAAACGGTCCGATAGACGCTGAGGTCAGCGGTCATGAACAACGTCACGATCCAAGTCGCCGAGCAAATGCCGGTCGCCTCGCGGCGCGCCGAACATGTCGAGCGCAAAGGGCTCGGACACCCCGACACGATTTGTGACAGCGTCATGGAAGCTATCTCAGTGGCGCTCAGCCGCACTTACATCGACACGTGCGGACGCGTGTTGCATCACAACCTCGACAAAGGTTTGCTGGTCGCCGGACAATCCGCGCCGCAGCTCGGCGGCGGGCGGATCATCAAACCGATGCGCTTGATTTTCGGCGACCGGGCAACACAAACGGTTGACGGTCGCGCGATTCCCGTCGGGGACATCGCGCGGGAGACGGCCAAGCAATGGCTGCGCAGCCATCTGCGGTTCGTCGATCCCGACCGGCACATCGAATTCCAGAACGAGATCCTGCCGGGATCGCCGGAACTGGTCGACATCTTCGCGCGGCCCGAGCTGACGGCCAACGATACTTCGGTAGGCGTCGGCTATGCGCCGCTGACCGAAACCGAGCGGCTGGTCTTGACGGCAGAACGTTATTTGAACTCCGCCGATTTCAAGTCGCGTTTCCCGGAGGTCGGCGAAGACATCAAGGTCATGGCCTTTCGGCTCGACCGCCGGCTTTCGCTGACCATTGCAGCAGCCTTAGTCGACCGGTTCATTACGGACTCCGCTCGCTACTGGGAGTGCAAGCTCGCAGTATGCCAGGATCTCCAGCAGCATCTGGAGTCTCCGCTGGTGACGCTTGACGCAGTCGATCTCACGCTCAACAGCCTCGATCAACGCGAGCGCGGCTTGGGGGGACTGTACTTGACCGTCTTAGGCACCTCGGCTGAAGGGGCCGACGGCGGTGAAGTGGGGCGTGGCAATCGCGTCAACGGTTTGATCAGCCTGCACCGGCCGATGACGACAGAGGCGGCTGCCGGCAAGAATCCTGTCAGCCATGTCGGCAAAATCTATAATCTCCTGGCGCATCAGCTGGCTGAACGCATCTGCGCGTCGCTCGAAGACGTGCAGGAAGCCAATGTCTGGTTGTGCAGCCAGATTGGACGCCCGCTGGCGGACCCTTGGTCGGTGGCCGTTGAATTGGTCGCGGCGCCGCGGACCGACACTCGAGAGTTCGAGCCCTTGGTTCGCGACATCGTGGCCCGTGAACTGAGCGAGCTGCCCGCCTTCGTCCAGCGACTGATCTGTGGAGAGTTGCCCGTGTGTTAGATCGGTGTGACGCAAAGAGGAGCCAGAGCCATGCGGCCGAAGAATGGTCAGCCGGACGATGCGGCCGCGCACGGATTTGAAGAGTTGCGGCTGCGGATGGTCCGGCAACAACTCGAGCGTCGCGGCATCACCGATACTC
>JBQCJB010000553.1:0-5378 GCA_051953155.1 Aureliella sp.
TCAAAATCCGGGCCAGGACCGCGTCGGGCGACTGGCTGGGACGCATCAGCAAGTAATCGCTTTTGGAGGCCGCACAGGCGCGGCGCACGCGATCGAGAAACCGCTCGAGCGCCTCAAGGTAACCCTCACGCAAAGCGCGCGGATTGCAGGTAAGTGTGTCGGCTGTCTCCAGCCCTTCGAAACGCGTCGGATCGGCAAAGGGAAAGTCGAGCTCGTCGTCGTCGAGAATGTGCAGGACCATGACGTCATGGCCCGCTCGACGCAGCGTGTCGATGCCGCGAAGCGTGCTCTCCTCGGCGCCGAGCAAGTCGCTGATCAGCACCATCAGCCCGCGTTTGGGAAACAGTTCCACCACCTCCTTGAAGATCGCATCCAGATCGGTCTTGTCGGCCGGCTCCGTCTCGCCCAGCGACGTCAGGATGGCGTTGAGATGGTTGCGGGCGGTGCGATAGGGCACGCGCGAGCGGATGCGATTGTCGAACATCACGCTGCCGACTGCGTCCTGCTGGCGCAAGACCAAGAACGCGATGCACGCGGCCAGAGTACAGGCGTAATCAAACTTGTTCAGCGAGCCGCGGCCATAGCGCATGCTGGCCGATGAATCGACCAGCAGCGCGCAGCGGAGGTTTGTGTCCTCTTCGTACTGCTTGATCACCAGGCGATCTTGGCGCGCCCAGACTTTCCAGTCGACATGCCGCACGTCATCGCCAGCGACGTACTGGCGATGCTGGACGAATTCGACGGACTGGCCGAAGTAGGGACTGCGGTGGGCGCCCGACAGAAATCCTTCGACGATCTGGCGGGCCCGCAACTCCAGTCGCGCTACCCGCTTGACCGCATCAGGAGGCAAAAATTTTCTTGAACCGGGCATCGCGTGTCAGCTCGTCTTCTGCGGTGGGCGTCTGCTCAATGAGTTTGCGGACGACATCGTCGGTGGTGATGCCATCGCTTTCGGCGGCGAAGGTCACCACCATGCGGTGCCGCAGGACCGACGCGGCCAGGGCCTGGATATCTTCGACGCTCACATGCGTCCGCCCGCGGAGCAGGGCTCGGGCCTTGCCACCCAGGATCAGGAACTGAACAGCCCGCGGACCAGCTCCCCAGCCGACTTGTTCGGTGACGAATTCGGGAACACCCTCGGTGCCGACGCGCGTCTGGCGAACCAAGGCCAAGGCGTAACGGATCACGTGGTCGCTGACCGGCACGCTGCGCACCAGATCCTGCAGTTCGAGGATCTCCTGCCCGCTGAGCACCGGATGGACGTCTGTCGTCGCGCGGGCGGTCGTCCGCCGGGCGACTTCCAGCTCTTCGGAGAAGGTCGGATAGTCGACCAAGACCTTGAACATGAAGCGGTCCTGCTGGGCTTCGGGCAGCGGGTAGGTGCCTTCCTGTTCGATCGGGTTTTGGGTGGCCAAGACGAAGAACGGATCGCTGAGCGGATGGCGCGTGCGGCCCACGGTCACCTGCCGCTCCTGCATCGCCTCCAGCAGCGCGGCCTGCGTCTTGGGCGGCGTGCGGTTGATTTCGTCGGCCAGGATGACATTGGCGAACAGCGGACCTTCCATAAAGCGGCGCTGCAAGCCGCCGCTGCCGGGTTGCTCCTCGAGCACTTCCGTGCCGGTGATGTCCGCTGGCATCAGGTCGGGCGTGAACTGGATGCGGCTGAACGACAGGCTCAGCGTCCGGGCCAGCGTGCTGATCATCAGCGTCTTAGCCAGCCCCGGCACTCCTTCGAGCAAACAGTGGCCGCGGCTGAACAAGCAGATGAGCAGCTCGTCAATCACGTCCTGCTGGCCAACGATCGTTTTGCCGAGCTGGTCGAGAATCTCCTGCCGGGCCTTCTGCAAACGGTCAATCGCATCGCTCGGCAGCGGCTGATCGGGATCGCTAGTGATCATGCACCATCCTTACCAAGTAGTTTTTCATTCGCGCAGCGCCGGGGCAAAAGACGAACGCCCGCGCCAGCCCCCATCCTAGCACATGACTGGCAAAGAGTAGGACAGCCGTCTCGGCTGTCGCGCGAAACTTTCGCCTCCCAACGCGGTAACCGGATCGAACCACCATCACGATCGCTCGTTAGATGGCCGCGCCTTTCCAGCGTGTGAAGGCTTCCAACGCGAAGAACTCGGGCAAGCCGATTTGGTTGTACTTTTCCGCGGTGCCTTTGTTGCGGTCCTCGGCTCGCTGCCAGAACTCGCGCGGGTCGGAGCCGGGAAAGAGGGCTTCGTCCTTTTGGCTCTCGTGCATGAAGATCGCCTGCCGTTTCAGCTCGATATCGCTGGGGCTGAGCGGTACGGCGATTTCGATCTCGTCGAGGGCGTACTCTTGCCATGCGCCGCGATAGAGCAGGACCTCGGGCAGTGTTCGGCCTTCGCCGCGCATATCGTCGAGCACCTTGAAGATCGCTTCGGCACAGACGCGATGCGTTCCATGAGGATCGGCCAGGTCGCCGGCGACATACACCTGGTCGGGCTGGACCGAGTCGAGCAGACTGCGGATGATGGCCGTGTCGTCCTGCCCCATCGGGCGTTTGGCGATCGTGCCGGTGCGATAGAAGGGCAAATCCAAGAAGTGCAGATCGTCTTCGCGGCAGCCGACCTGGACGGCTCCTGCCCGAGCTTCACTCCAGCGGATCAGCGATTTGATCTTCAGGATCGTTTCGTGGTCGGGTTGACCCGGGTTCTTTTTCTCGAGCGCCTGACGAACTTCGGTTTCGACCTCTTGCGACTTCTGCTGGTCGATGCCGAACAGGCGGTTGTACTCGGTCACCAGGTCGGCCACGCGGAGCGCGTCGTGATCGAAAACGGCAATGTTGCCGCTGGTCATGTAAGCAACGTGCACGCGGTGGCCATCTTCGACCAAGCGGATCAACGTGCCGCCCATGCTGATCACGTCGTCGTCCGGATGCGGGCTGAAGCACAAAACCGTCTTCGGCTCGCGGCCGGCCGGATGGTACTCGATCGTGTCGAGCATCCAACGAAAGACGCGATGGGAGATCGTCTGCGCAGGACCGTGATGCCGCAGCAGTTGGTGCAGGTCGTGCTGGCGGAAGTCGTCATCGTCCAGCTTGAGCAGTGCCTTGCCGGTCTGTTCGCACAGCCACAGCACGGCGCGCTTAATCAGGCTCTCGGTCCAGACGACATTCTCCAGTAGCCAGGGTTTGGCGATGCCGGTCAACTGGCCAGCGGCGGGCAAGTCGAGCAGCACGCGCGCGTCGGCATGTTCCTGGAGATACGAAGCCGGTACGCGATCGGTCAGCGAGCCCTCGAGGGCCTCGCGAATGATGCTCGATTTGTGCTCGCCGAGCGCCAACAGCAACACGTGCCGCGCTGACAGAATCTGTCCGAGGCCGACGGTCAACGCCTGAGTCGGCACGTTCTCTTCGCCGAAGAAATCGCTGGCCGCTGCCAGACGCGTGATCGGATCGAGCGTGCACAAACGCGTGCGACTCTTCCGCACCGAGAACGGTTCGTTGAAGCCGATATGGCCATTGCGTCCAATGCCCAGCAACGCCAGGTCAAACCCGCCGGCATTCTGGATCGCCTCTTCGTAACGCCGGCAGTGCAGATCGACGTCGGACGAGCCGACAGTGCCGTCGAGCCAATAAATGTTTTCCGGCCGCAGGTTGACGTGCCGGAAGAAGTGCTCGGTCAACCAGTTCTTGTGGCTCTGCGGGCTGTCGCTGGGCAAGCCGTAGTACTCGTCCATGCAGAAAGCGACGACGGACGAAAAATCGAGCCCCTCGGTTTCGTGCAGACGAATCAACTCGCGGTAGGTTCCTACGGGCGTGCTGCCGGTGGGTAGTCCCAGCACCGTCTTTTGACCCAGTTCGGTCCGCTCGCGAATAAGCCGAGCGATCATCTGGGCGGCGTGGCGAGCCAAATCGCGTCCGGTGGCAAACGCAAACGCTGGCAAGTGTGTCCCGGCAATCGGCCTGGCTTTGGTGGGACCTGGGGCGGGCTGTGGTTGCGAGACTTCCAACGCGGTCACTATCGTTCCTCGGACTGATTCTTGACTAGGAGCAGTTTGATTGGGAGTCAAACGTGATGGATGCCGGCCGAGCGAGTCGTCGGAAATTTTCCTTTCCGACGCGGCGAGCCGGCCTGGCGCAGCGGCCCCTGCCCAGTCTACTCGGACCGGCCAACTTCCGCTAACCCAACCGATCTAACGCGCGTGCCCCGAACTCAATGAGCGGCTAGGTCGACGCAGATGATTTCCTTGTCGTTGCGGATGAAGGCGTGGCGATTCGCATAGGCCGGATGCGTCCACACGACGGGGCGGCCGAAAGCGTCGCTGGTCGGCTCGATCACATGGGCTCTGCCGAGCTCGCGATAGGCCTGCGGCGTCAGTTCGGCCAAGATCAAGTCTCCGGTCTCGCTGAAGAGCCAGAACTTGCCTTCGTTTTGCACGACAAAAGCCGTGCCGTGGCTGGCGCGGCGCGTGCCGCCGCTGGTCGGTTCGAAGGTCTCCCACAGCCGCGTGCCATCCTCGGCGCTGGCAGCGATGAATTTGCCGCTGCCATTGTCCGCCGCATAGAGCGTTTGGCCATCGAAGAAGGCTGGTGCGTTCGACGGATACACGGCCGTCTTCGCTTTGCCGCGCCAAAGTTCCTTGACCGAATTGCCGTCGGCAGCGACTTCGAACAGGGCGCCGACTTCGCCAATGCCACCGGCAAAAATCTGTCGGCCGCTCGCTCGCGGCACGGCGATCGACATGCCGTAGCTCGGCTTGAGCGGCGTGCTCCACAAGACTTTCCCCGACTGCGGGTCGAGCCCGTTGAGCGTTTCAGGCGTCCAGATCAGCAGTTGGTTCTGCTGGTTGGGTAGCTGGGCGATCGACGGTGCGCAGTAGCCGATGTCGCTGGCAGTCAGGGCGTGCCATTTTTCCTGGCCGGTGTGTTTGTCGAGCGCGACGGCGACGCTGTCCTTGCCTCCCAGCACGAACAACAAGTCGCCGTGAACCAGCGGATGAGCCGCGTGTCCCCACAGCGGTGTCTTGCCCTTGTAGGCGTCGTTGAGCGATTTACTCCACTGCACCTTACCATCGGCCATCGCCAGGCACAGCAAGTCACCTTCGGCGCCCAGCGTGTAGACGCGATCGCCATCGATCATCGGCGTCGCGCGCGGTCCGGTGCCGTATGAGATGTTGTACGGTCGGTCGTATTTGTGCTCCCACAACTGTTTGCCCGTTTCGGCGTCCAGGCACAGCACCCGCTCGGTGCCTTCGATTCGGTCGCGAGCCCCCGAGTTGTACGTGTTCTCGCCTGACTTGACGACGTAGTCGGTCACGATCACGCGGCCACCGGCGACGGCCGGACCGGCATAGCCTCCCGAGATCGGCGTCCGCCACAGAGTTTTCAGTCCCGAGGCGGGGATCGA
>JBQCJB010000554.1:0-3722 GCA_051953155.1 Aureliella sp.
CTCGCGCTGCAGAGACGGTCCCGTCGCCGAGCGTCAGCTGGCTCGAGTAGATCATGCCGCTATACGGATTGACCGAAACCCAAACGTTGGCCGGATCGACCAGGTTGGCTTTGAAGTCATCTCGTGTCGAAACCGCGGACACCGATGACGGCGTTCCGTACAGCGGATCGACCTGATCGGTTCGGCCGATCAACAAGTGGAAGATGCCGTTGGGCAGCACGCGGACGACGCTGGGGACGCCCGACGAAGTGCGGCTCTGGTAATAGGCCAGTTCCAGCGTCCCACGCGGACTGAAAACCAAGTAGACCGCTCCGAAGTCACCGGCCGATGCCGTCGAACCGGTCGGGGCATTGATCGAAAAGGTGCTGAAGTCTCTGCCTGAGGGGCCGACGCCCGACATCGACAGGTCGACGCAAGTGCCACGGGGCAAGACGACCGAGCCCGCCATCATCTTCGACGGCGTGCGATAAATGCGAAAGCTCACCTCGGCGCCGCTGGCCAGCGCGGTCGTCAGCGGCCAGATCGGTTCGTTGCACTGTTTGCCGTTGAAGTAAGGCGGATTGGCCAGGGCGATCTGAACGACCGGGATGCCCGAGGCCGAATTGCCCGTCGTGACGCCGGAAATGATGAAGCCTTGGTTGCGGTCGGCCAGTTCGACCAGATCCCCAGTACTAACCATCGGACTGGAACCGGTCAGCGAAGCCGCTTGAGCGGCCGGAATCTCCATCCAGTCGACGAATCCATCGCCCGACTTGTCGTAGACCGTCGCGGTCGTTCCCGACCAGTCACCTTCGTAGGGAGGAAACACTTCGCCCAGCGACATGCGGATGCACGTATCGTTGGCGATCAGCGAATCGTTCCCAGCGCCTCCCTTGTCGTCGGTTCGTGCCCGTTCGAGAACCAAGGCCACACGTCGGCCACTGGCGATGGCCCGGGCTTTGGCCGATTCAGCGAAGCCCTGCACGACGCGAGCCGCCTGACCGATCTTCTGATCCTTGATCAAATTCTTCACCGACGGCAGCGTCAAGCCGGCCAACAGCACGACGATCGCCATCACGATCAGCAGCTCGATCAATGTCAGGCCATCGCGGCCGCGACCAGGTTTGTTTGCTCGCAGGCTGTGCATCTTGATTTCCTACTGCACCAACAGGTCGTAGTTAGTTAGGTTGTCCGCATCGGTGGTCAACGCTGTGTCGACGATCTTCCCTTGCTGTTTGCCGCTGCTGGAGGCATACGGATCGGGGAAGTAGTACGGGTTCGGGTACGGCGATGAGCCTGGCACACCGACGGCCGTCGTCGTTGCATAATTCACGCCGGAGTCGAACACCAGGTTGAACTCGCCGTCGGGCCCGGCCGAGACGATCAGCGGAATCAGCAGCCAAGGTGGCGTGGAGGTGTTGTAGCGCCAGTCGGTCTTCAGCGGGTCGAGGGCGTCGGGCACGCTCGTATCGTTGAGGAACGAGTCGGCCGGCCGTGGATCGCCACCGGCGGTGCGATTGGGTTCGCCATAGCCGGCAGGCCAGCGGATGAAGCAAATCGGCATGCCCCAGGCGTCGATGAATTCGAGGAAGCCATCGCCATCGACATCGCCGATCTCGGTTGGGCGAAAGTACTCCAGTCCGTTGCTGCCGTTGTAATTGGACGCAGCCACAATTTGATAAAGCAGTTCTGCGCTGTCGAACGCGGGATTATCGGTCGACGCTTTGGCAACTGTCATCCCCGCGGATACCGCCGCCGTGTAAGGCGTCATCACCGGCGGCAGCCCGAAGGCTCGTCGCAGGTTGTTGTATTCGCCGGGCACGTTGCGCGACATCGGCGGTGAGATCACTGAAGGAGTGCCGGAAGTGGTGAAGACGGCCGCATGATACAAGCTGGGCGAGAATTCGATGTCGCGATAGTTGTCGGGTAATTCCATGCGCATCGTGTCGCGAAGAATCATCAGCCGCAGCCGGGCGCCTTCGCGCGGCGAAACGGGCACTTGGCCAGCTTGCGGTCCTAGCGGTATGCGCGACAGGAAGTCATCGGGAATGTTGACTTTGACCGCGCGGTACCGGAATTCGTCCCAGCGGTAGAGGATGATCTCGTTGATCTTCTTGAGCGTGCCTTGAGTCCGGGCGACCGAGGCATCGCGCTGGGCGCCAGCCAGCGTGTACAGAACCATGCCCGCCAGGATGCCCATGATCGTGATAGCGACCATCAGCTCCACCAGGGTGAAGCTCGGTCGGGAACAGGTCCGCCGACCGGGCTGCGTCGAGAGGCATTGGAGGTTGATGAGCATGGTTGGCCTGTGATGAAGTAAATGGCCCGCGATTAATTGGTGAGGGCGTCTTCGAGCGTTCCGTCGGCGAAGTTAGCGACGTTGTCCAGTTGCGGCTTGGTCACGTCGCCATCGTCGTAGCGGCTGACCGTGCCGACGACAGGCGCCGTGCTGGAGGTCCAGGCCCGCATATCGACGTTGCCGCCGGAGGGATAAGTGAAAAGAACCGGGCCATTGTCACCGGAAGCGAATTTCACGCCGCCGTAGTTGTCATCCAGGCCCGCCGAGACGATCTGGTACTCGCGGTCTTTCATATAGCGGTAATAGGCTTCGGCATTGGCCGGCGATGACGAAACGTTGGTGTTAGGTTTTTCTGACTTGTACGGTCGAGCCCAACCGAAGGCGTCGCCCGGCGAGTAGTTATTGAAGAACGTGCCGCCGCCAGCGCTGAAGCTGTAGGTCCGCGAGTCGAAGTACACGAACGGACACATCTTGCCGCTCGGACGATAGACGGGCATGGCGTCGGCTGTGCCGCCAAAGTCCGACTCGTCGTTGGAGAGCGTGGCGCTGCCCGAGAGCGTGATGCTCAACTGCGATTGCTTGAACTCGTAGATCGGTTCGTTGCGGTCGGTGTTGTACTGGTAGCTGGTCGGAGTCACACCGGGCACGACGCTGATCGGCCCGCCCGTGCCGGTAAACGGGTGGACGGGATCTTCGCTGTAGCCACCCAAGGCAAAGACCAGGGCTTCCGGTGGATCCATGACGCCGGCCGGCGCACCGTTGACGACGTTGCAGGCAGCGGCCACCGCCGTGAACTCGCTGGCGGCGATCTGCGGAAACAGCTTGCGGAAGTGCCGCTGGAAGATGGTCGTATTCGTACCGTCGGGCGGATAGTCGCCGTACTTGTTCTTGTACTGGTCGACTGCGTTGGCCAGCGTTTGAACCTCGATGCCGATGGCCCGCTTCTTCACGGCTTGCATAGCGTACATGATGGTCGGCACGAGAATGCCGGCCAGGATGCCGATGATCGTGATGACCATCAGCAGCTCGACTAGCGTGAAAGCGGGGCGGCGGTGGAGGTTCGCGCGTCGCATGGTTGAAAAAGCTCCTTCAATCTCGATCGGATTTTTGTGTGTCTTGGCCGCTAACGAACTGGTTTTCAAGCCTCGCCCGCGGCGAGCCGGCGGGCCCCAAAGGCCGGTTAGGTCAACGAGGTAATCATCTGCACCAGCGGCATGAACAAGCTGATGACGATAAAGCCGACCGCCACGCCCAGGAACACGATCAGCAGCGGTTCAATCAGACGCGTCAAGCCTTCGGTCATCACGCGGACTTCGTCGTCGTAGGTGTCGGCCACCTTGTAGAGCATCGTGTCGAGTTCGCCCGTCTCTTCGCCGACGTCGACCATGTTGACGACCAGCTCGTCGATAACCCGTTCACGCATTTTCACCAGATAAAACAGCAC
>JBQCJB010000555.1:0-2200 GCA_051953155.1 Aureliella sp.
CGACGGAACCGCTTGCGAGTAATTTCAATCTTCTTGGCGAGCGCGATTTCCTCGTCGCGCGACAGCAGCGGAATCTCCGACATCTGGCTGAGGTAGAGGCGGATCGGATCGTCGCTCAGCTTGGGCAGGTCGGACGCCGAAGCGGCTGGTAAAGCGAACGGTTCGTCGGTATCGCTGGACGGCTGACGAGCGGCGCTGGCCGGCGGTTCGTCGATCAGCTCGACATTCATCCGCTCCAAGGCAACCAGCAGGTTATCGAGCTTCTCGCTGTTGACGTCTTCGTTGGGTAGATAGCGGTTGACGTCTTCGTAGGTCAGATAGCCTTGGGTCTTGGCCTTGTTGACCAACTCTTGCATTTCCAAATCCATTAGCTCCACAGCTCAACTCCTTCTGATGTGCCGTTTCGCCTACGCCGGTCCGAGCTATGTTCGCGCGGCCTGCACAGGGGAAGCGACATGTGGAAAAAACGCGGGAATCCATCCACTCACGGGCCAGACTCTCTGGGGGACTGGCCAATTTATCCGTCGGTCTACTGATCTTCAGAGATTGATGCCTGATCCTCGACGATCTCGTCCAATCCGTGGCTCTGGCGAGCCTGCCGGATGAAATCGCTCAGCAGGTTCAACTCCGTCTCGTCGTCGAGGCCTCCATCCTCGAGTAAGGAAAGTTGACGGCGGCGCTGCAACTCCTCCTGTTGCTGCCCCAACCGCTGGGTGAGCACGCGGAGTCGCTGCTCCGGCGTGTCTCGCACAAATTGTTGCTTGACTTGGGCCTGTTCGTAAAGGGTGACCATCAAACTTTTCAGCGAAGGGTCCTCAAGTGTAACCAATACGCTGTCGAATTCTAGCGAGTGTCCGTCAAGTTCTAGTTCGTGATACGTTTCCAGCATCCGCTTGGCCGCTTCGCACGTGATCCATTCGGGCAGCACGCGCTCGAGCACCATGGGCGCAAGGTTCGGCGCCGAGATGACCAGTTCCAAAAGTTCGCGCTCGACGGGCGTCAGGTCGCCAGGGCGCAGCAGCCGGGCCGTCGGTGCTGCGGCTCCCTCTTGCGGCTCGGCGCCCGCGGCAGCTGCCAGGGCGTCGCCTCCGTCGTGCGGACTTGTTACGCCGCTCGCACCGCCGGCTGGCCGTGCGTCGCTACGAGCCTGACCGGGCCTGGCAGCATCGGGTCGGGCTTGCCCGGGGCGATTTTTGTTTTCCCAAGCCCGCGTGCGCTCGCTGCCGCCCGTGGTAGCTGGCGCGGGGCCCGCTCCGGCAGGCCGTATGCGACTCTGTCGGTCCATCAGGCTCCGCAGCCGATTGCGGAGTTCGTCTTCCGCCACCAGAAAGCGCTTCGACAGGCGGGCTAACACCTGATTGCGACGCAGCAGAAAGGCTTCGTCGGCGATCAGACTGCTGCGCGGCACTTTGGAAAGCAGCGTCAACATCTGTTCCATCGCGGTGGTCGCGCGGTGCGTCTCTTGCAGCGGATCAAAGCCTTCGCAAACGCGGCGCATTTTGAACTCAAGTGCGTCGGGCGCCGCCGCGGCCAGGCGGTGCAGCTCGTCGGCCCCACGCTGCAGCAGGAAGTCGGCCGGGTCGAGTTCATCGGGCAGCGTCAGCACCCGCACATCCATCTGCGCGTTGAGAAAAAGTTCCAAGACGTCATCAGAGCGCCGCTGGCCCGCCTCGTCGCCATCGAGCAGCAAGACAACGCGCTCGCAGCGATTGCGATGCAGCAGTTTCAGATGGTTGGCTCCGAGCGCCGTGCCCAGTACGGCGACTGCGCTGTCGAGCCCGCACTGGTGGGCGACGATCACATCGGTGTAGCCCTCCATGACGATCGCCTGCCGACTGGCGCGGATCGAGTCGCGAGCCACGTCCAGTCCGTACAAATGTTGGTTCTTCGTAAAGATTCGCGACTCGGGGGAGTTGATGTACTTGGCCGCCTCGCTGCTGCCGGGCAGTATGCGACCACCGAAAGCGATCACGCGTTTTTGCGTATCGCGAATCGGGAACATCAAACGTTCGCGGAAGCGGTCATAGGAATGCCCGCGATCACCGCGGACGATCATGCCGGTGGCATCCAGTTGCTGGGCGTTGTAGCCGGCCGCTGGCGATTGTCCGATCAGATACGACCAGCCGCTCGGGGCCAGGCCGATTTCGAACTTCTCGATGCTTTCGCTGGTGATGCCGCGCTGGACCAGATACTCGCGGGC
>JBQCJB010000556.1:0-3646 GCA_051953155.1 Aureliella sp.
AAACGCACGCCTCGTTCGAGCAACCGCCGGGCGATCAAGCAGTTGTTCGCAAACGAGCCTTTCACAAGCGCGTCGGGTCCGTAACGCTCGAGCGTGGCTTGGGATTCGTCCGAGAAATCGACCAGGTCGGGAACGCTGCTCTGCATGCGGAAGGCCATCTCGTACTGCGCAATCCGCGTGTCGATTTCGGGATCGCCGTAGTCGGCCAGGTGCGCCGCGTTCATGGCCGCGATGTCGTCCAGCAGCGCTCGCCGCGAGCGACTGCTCACGCCCGGCGGATTGGCCAGGTAGGGCACCAGATCGCCCGTGTTCCGAAAACGCACGCCCTGGTAGCGGCTGGGCAAAAAGCCACTGCCCCAGTAATAGTCGAAAAACAGTTGGCCGCAGGTTTTGCCTTTGTCGCTGGAAGTCATGACGACGAAGGTCGGCAGGTTTTCTGTTTCACTGCCCAGTCCATAGGCCAGCCAAGCGCCAAAGCTCGGGCGACCGGGAACCTGCGACCCGGTTAGAAAAAACGTCACGCCCGGAGCATGGTTGACCGCTTCGGTATGCATGCTGCGCACCAGACAGATCTCGTCGGCGATCGATCCAATGCCCGGCAACATCTCGCTGAGCTCGATGCCCGCCTGGCCGTAACGCTGGAACGGCTTGATCGCTGGGACACAGGGCCACTTGCCGTAGCCGCTGGACATCGTCGACAGTCGCGTCTGCCCGCGGATCGAGTCGGGGATGTCTTGGCCCGCCAATTCTCGCATGACCGGTTTGGGATCGAAGAGGTCGACATGCGATGGCCCGCCTCCCTGCCACAGCACGACTACGCGTTTGGCTTTGGGTGCAAAGTGCGGCAGACCCGGCAAGCCCGGCATGCTGCTGGCTGGCGCCGACCGCGCGGACTCGGCTCCGAGCAAGCTAGCCAAGGCCGCCACGCCCACACCGCTAGCCGCGCGACCGAATAACTGCCGCCGCGTCACGCGAGCCACATTTTCCATGGCCAACGACGATGTCGATGCGCCCATCGAGAGGTGCTGCCGAGTCATGGATTGTCGCCACTCTTTCAACCAACGAACTGCAAAGCTGCTGAGGTTCAGTTCAAATATACTCGATCGCGCTCGCCGATCGCCAAAGTGCCGTGGTGCGCCACTGCTAGCAAGAGCCTCGCGCTAGCAACATCGGCTCGCTCGCCAGAGCCCAGTGCTAGGCAGTGCCCAGTGCTAGCAAAAATTATAGGTGCTCTGGCAGCTCGGCTCATCTTTGCGGCGGCGTTTGACCGAGAAAGTGTTCGCGGGGAGCGGCTTTTGAACTTGCTGCCCCGCGGACCTTTGGGCTACATCTATCCATGGCGCTTGCGCAGCAGGTGCCGTTGGGGTTTGCAGCCGCGGCCGGTCGAAGGATCGTCGGCTGGCGATTGGCTGCCCCGTGCCCAATCAAACACGCAACTGAAGTTTCAAGAATACGGACGAGACCTGCGATGGAACGCCGCTCGCTCTGCTGGGGATGGGCCGCCGCGCTGTTGATCGGCGCGGTCGGATGCCGCGGTTATTCCTACGGCCATCTCATCAAGAACAACCAGCCCGATTTGGTCGGCAGCCATACGGCCGGTGCGGAGGTTTTTAATCCGCTGATCGACGAAACGGTTGCCAAGTTGCTGGCGACCGAGGTCGTGGCCGCCCATCCGCCGGTCCTGGGCGTCGACGGTCAACCGCTCAACCGCAGCGTTTGCTTTGTGGGCGTCGAAAACAAAAGCTCCGAAGAGCTGGGCGACTTCAAGGACCAGATCTACCAGCAGATCGATACGCAGATCAATCGCTCGCACGCGTTCCAGGCGATCAGTCGCCGGATGGTCGATGCAGCCCTGGTGGAAACTCGCTTGCGTCCCGACGCGCTGCTGGTGCCCGATAACATGCGGCTATTCACGTCGGTGCTGCAACGCGACGGCCAGCCGGTCGACTTCCTGCTGTATGCGACGCTGACCAGCGGCACGACCGAGCGCAATTCGTCGACGCAGCGCGATTACTTGCTGACGCTCGAATTGATCGACACGCAGACTGGCGCCTACACCAAAGAGCAGGCCTCGATCCGCAAGGGCTACCACAGTTCCTACCTGGGCAAAGCCTGGAATTACAACCCGCTCAAGGCATGGAAATAGTTGCTCGGCCGAGCGTGATTCCGAAATGGTTCTGCACCTGCCTGCTGCTGATCCTGGCGGGTTGCTCGACGCATGCGCAGCGCCTGCAGCAACCGCGGCAGCTCTTCTACGACAACCAAATCGAATCGGCCCATGCACAGCTAGAGAAACTGGCCGACAAGCACGGTCGGGATCAAACGGTCATCGAACTCGACCTGGCCATGGCGGAGCTGGTGCGCGGCGATCCGGCCAGTGCCGAGCGACGCCTGCGCGAAGTGCGCGATTCCTGGGAACATCTCGAACAGGCCAGCGCGGTCGAATCGGCTGCATCGATGCTGACCGATGACCAGCGCCGCGCCTACAGCGGCGAAGACTATGAAAAACTGCTCGTGCGCACCTTTCTGTCGCTTTCCAGTTTGATGCAGGACGGTGTCGATGCGGAAAGCTATGCGCTGCAGTTGCTGGACAAGCATGAGAAGCTGCAAGTCCAGGCCGGGCAGCGCTGGGGGCCGACGGCCAGTGAGGCCTACGTCCCGCCGGCACTCGGGTTCTATGTCCGCGGTCTGCTCCGCGA
The DNA here is from genome assembly GCA_051953155.1 of Aureliella sp. GTDB lineage: Bacteria > Planctomycetota > Planctomycetia > Pirellulales > Pirellulaceae > Aureliella. The sequence goes on from JBQCJB010000556.1 coordinate 2,700, forward strand.
AGCCACGCACAACAACTACGACGATGCGCTGCGGGCTTATCAGTTGACGGCCCAGTTCCTGCCCGATCCGACGTTCGTCCAAGGGGACATCCAACGCGTCTCGCAGGGCGTGCACAGCCAAAAGGGAAATGGAGTGCTGTATGTCTTCGCCTTGGTCGGCCGCGGACCATACAAGGTCGAAGTGGCCGAGCAAGCGACCAGCGACGCGCTGCTGATCGCCGACCGTATCGTTTCGGTCATGGGGCAATACAGCGTGCCGCCCACCCTAGCGCCCTTGAAAATCCCTCGCATCGCCAGCCCACCCAAGCCGTTCGATGTCGTCGCCGTTTCCGTCGGCCAGCAGGTCGCCGGTTTTACGTTGCCGCTGGCCGATCTGGACGACTTGGCCAAGCGGACCTACGAAGCCAAATTGCCGGAGGTCATGGCCCGCGCGATCGCGCGGCGAGTCGTCAAGAAAGGGGCGGTCTACTTTGCCAAGGACCAGTTGCAGGCCTCGGCCCCGCTGGCCTCGCTGGGCATGGACGCCGTGGGAGTGGCTTGGGAAGCGACCGAGTCGGCCGACACGCGTTGCTGGGGACTGCTGCCGCGCGAGATCCAGGTCCTGCGGCTCGAGTTGCCGGCGGGCATGCATCGCTTGTCGTTCCAACCGGCGGCTGGCGGCCGGCCAGTCGGCCGCGGCGCGGAGCAAACCGTCGAGATCGTCGACGGCCGCAATACGTTCCTGATGTCCTACTGGCCCGACCGCGAACCGATCGGGCAGATTCTCACTAGTTCCAGCGGCCCGCGGCAAGCGATTCCCTAGCCATCCGCACTGACCGCGGAGCTGGCTACGCGATCAATTCTCGGCAAAGCGTTCCTGCAGCGATTCGACGCACAGTTCTTCGTGCGTGAGGGCTTCCATGGCTTTGACGGCTGCGATGGCTGCGGCCATGGTGGTGATGCAGGGG
>JBQCJB010000557.1:0-6723 GCA_051953155.1 Aureliella sp.
TCGCTCCTCGTCCAGGTGCGGCGACAGTAGGGCCGGTTCCCGCGGAGTAAACGTGTACTGGGTGAACGCGAACGGTAACTCGGCCGCAACCAGGAGCTCCGTGGGCGCCGCCTGCCAGCGTTTTATCAGGTTGCGCAGCGATTCGACGATCGCGCTGCGATGGTCTTGCATACCAGTACGATCGTACTGGCTCACGTTGAGCGCTCGCAAACAGACCAGAGCTTGCACAATGAGTTTGTAATCCGAGCGGTTGCTGCGAAGAACATTCACGGCCGCTTGTTCGATGCGATCAGCGATGCTCGGCTGCCAGCTCTTCAGCGGTTTGGGGAAGGCCCCAACCACAAAGGACGTCCGCCGTGCATCCGCACGATTAGGCTCATAAAACGGCGTCTCGAGCCAATGCGCATCGTCGAGCGTTTCGCAATTGACGAGTGTTTGGACATAACGCTGGCGGTCCTCCTGGCTGGCCTTGCCCGGTCCATGAGCCAAATACAGCAAGTAAGAAGTACTCGCCGACAGCAATCCTACCCGCCCTCCCTTGGAGAAGACATTCTTTTCTAGCCATTGCGTCAATGGTGCCGCTGCCTCGCCATCGCTGGAAGGTATCAGAGTCAACGAGTCGAGCAACGCTTCCTGCCAGGTAGGCGATCCGTCCTCGAGCTCTTTGACCAGCATCTGCGCGAACGCTTTGCCGGGATTGGCGGTTTGCAGAATGGTAAAAGCGATCCGGTTGCACTCGTCTTCCTTGGAACTTCTCGGGCGTTCGGCTCGCGACTTGAGTACGCCCAGCAACACGTTCGTTATCTCTTGGGCGTTGTCGGTCGCGAGCATAGCTTGTAGGGCGTTCAGACTCTCTTCGTAGCCTTCATAACTGGTTTCGCGGTCGAGCGTATCGAGCCACTGGGACAAAGGCTTGCCCTTGTACAGCGGTTCTCGGATTGAGGAAGCCGACGAAGCGCGAGCGGCAGGGGAGGGCTCCTGGCTATCTGTGCCCGCCGGGCGATCGCTCGGCACATCTGCGGCAGCGGCCTCTCCGTTTGGCGCTGCCGACGTTTCTGCGGCTCGCAGATTTTGCTTGGCTCGGATCTGTTGGTAAGTTTGCATTGCTTTGAAATGCAGCATGGCTGCCAGCCAGTGCTGCGGCGAAGCCTTCGCGCGGTCTTCTGGCCGCAGATTGGTCGGGTCAAAAGGCCGTAGGCTCGGCCACGAGACGGTCATGGTTTGCAATCCGGCAGCTCGTAAGGCGGCGTATAACTCTGTGTTAAGTTCGTCGGTACCTTCGAACAGTTCGAGGACCTCTTGGGCCAGTTCCGTGCTCGGGCCTAGTTCGTCGATCAGATACAGCATGGCGAAACTGGGCCAAACTACCGGATCGCTACGGGGGCTTTGGAAATTCACGAGTCCCCTTGCGCCCGGCTTGGTCCCCGACGCGAGAACGGCAATTTCGCCTTGCCGGTAGCGTCGCGTTTCCAATGCGAACTCGTTCGGCAACCGCTGGGAGTCAAGCAGCCTTTCTGGATCGGACTTGATGAACTTCCAAGCGGTCCTCAGGGCCTCGATCAATTCTGGCCGGCGATCCGCCAGGCCGGTGCGATCGTACCGCTTGGAGTTGAGCACCGTCAGAATGACCAAAGATCGCGCCACCAAGGAGCGGTCTGCTTCCGGGTTGCTCAGCGTAGCGATGGCCCGCTCCTCGATGTGATTGCCGAGCGGCGGATACCAAGTCACGTAAGGCAAGGGTTCGCCGGTCATCATAACCACGGGCTTTGCAAACCAATAGGTATCGCCGAGCACTTGACAGTCGAGCAGCACCTGGGCGTAGTGTTCCTTTGCCTTTTCCATGGCGAGCCGGTTCTCATCCGTCATTGGTGTCGAATCGCGCTGCACAAGTGCCTGATAGGCGTCCGCTGCTAGAGTCACCAGCTTCGACGGTCGTTTCGCGGTGAGTAGTTGTTCGTCTATCCACTCAGTCAACGGCGCCATGGTCTGCGGATCATCTTGGATCGTTGGGATGGCGGCCAAGATGCGAGCCTGCCATGGCAGGTCGCCGCTGCGGAGTTCCTCGATCATCACGCGGTAAAAGTTGGCTTTCGGGTGAGCCAGCCTGAGTGTGTCAAATATCTGCCGATCAGCCGGTGAGGGCACGCGATTTTCCAGCCGGAGTTTGGCCAGCAGCGCCGCCGAAATTCGTTCTCCGTTTTCTTCTGTCACCATCGCGTGCAGCGCATTGAGGGCTTCGACGTAGCCGGTTTCGCTGGTTTCGCGTCCCGCCATGTCCAACCAGTAGGATAGGGGCTTGCCGCCGTAAAGTGGTTCATCATCGGTCGCATCCGCGCCGCTTCCCTGCAACTTGGCCAGGCGTCGCTTTAGGTCGTCGATCTCCTCCTCGCGATCCAGCGGCGCAGCCTCGGGCGGCGCTTGCTCGGCGGCAGGCTGAGACGACTGCTGGCGTATGCGCGCGACTACCGTTTCACCGCGACGGATTTCGACGTGGCCACCTTCGACCACCAGCGAGTCGCTGCCGCCGTCGATCGTCACTTCGTACTGGCCGGCGACCAGCCGCGTCGAGGTCGCGCCGGGTTCAATTTTGAAGCCTTCAACTGGCTTGCCGTCGCGGAGCAGCGTCACGTGGACGTCGGCTGCTTCCGACTGGATAACCAGGTTTCCTTTTTGTGTTTCGAGCGTGATCAGGACGCCGGCCAGGATCGCCAGCGGCGCCAAGGCCCAGAGGATCCAACGCTGTCGCACGCTCGGGGGTTTGGGTCTTGCCGGGGCGACTTGTGCGGCACCGGCGTCGCTGGGCGGCAGCTCGCGCGGCCAGTTGCTCTGATGCGGTAGAAGGTGTTCGAACTCATCGCCGTGGGCTTGCAGAGCGAGAGCGCTAGCCTGGCTAACGAGTGCCGGCAGGTCGGCTCCTTCGGTCAGCGCGGCCAAGTCTTGAGCCACATGCGCGGCGCTGGCCGGGCGAGACTCCGGATCGCGGGCGAGCAGCGACGCAACCAGTTGGTCCAGCGGCTGGGGTGCGTCGGGCCGGAGCGTTTTGAGGCTTGGCGGTTGGTGCGTGGCCAGTAGCCGTAACTTGGCCAGCGGCGACATCTCGGGCGAGGCGGCTAGCGGAGCTCGACCGCACAGCAACCGGAACAGCGTCGCGCCGAGCGCGTACAGATCGGCGCGGTAGTCGACCGAATCGGGGCGCTCGGCTTGTTCCGGCGCCATGTAATCGAGCGTTCCAATAAGTTGTCCGACGGTGGTCAGTTCGGCCGACACTTCATCCCACAGGCTTAACCGCGCCAGTCCGAAGTCGAGGATTTTTACTTCGCCTTTGCTGCTGAGCATGAGGTTGGAAGGTTTGATGTCGCGATGTGTCACTCCGGCGGCGTGAGCGTGGGAGAGCCCGAGTGCCACCTGCCGGATGATTTCGCACGCGTCGGCGATTGAGAGCTTGCCGACCAGTCGAGCAACGCGGCTCAAGTCGAGGCCCTCGATGTACTCCATCGCCAGGTAGTGCGTGCCGTTGTGTTGGCCGGCGTCTGTCGCGCGGACGATGGCTGGGTGGTCCAGCCCGCCGGCGGCCCGCATCTCGCGCTGGAACCGAACGGTATAGCCGCCGCTTCGCGGGAGCCTGGTCGAAAGCAGCTTGATGGCCAGTTGCTTGCCGAGCTGCCGATGGCGAGCGAGATAGACCGAGCCCATTCCGCCATGGCCGATGGGTCGCAAGAGCTCATAGGAACCCATGTCACCGGTCGGTAGAGGCCACTGGGCGTTCGGTGATGCGTCTTCGGATGCCGTGGCGGCTGGTTGGCACGCTCGCTTGACGCGATCCAGAGTTTCAGCCAGCTGCGCGTCGCTCGACGGAGTGGCCGAGGGTTGGGGCTGGGCGCCGCTGCGCCGCACGCTTTGCAGGAGAACGTCGGCATCGCTTTCCAGCTCGGCGACCGCTTGTTCGCAAGCCGGGCATTCCCGCAAATGGGCTTCGATGGCTTCGCCCTGCTCGGGCGCGGCCCAGCCCGACAAATATTCCTGCAGTTGGTTGCGAGTCGCACACTGTGCGGTCACCATAATTCACCTCGGAGGCGTGCGAACGATTGATTGATTTAGTTTAACCTGTAGGCGACAGCCGTTCGGCTCTATGAGATTGCGTCCGATTCCTAGAACGATCCGCGCGTGACACTATTTTTCGGGGACTGCGATGACCAGTTCGGAATTGACGCGAGCCAGCCTGCTGTCGCGAGTGCGCAAGAGCGATTCGGCGGCTTGGAGCGAGCTGGTCGACTTGTATGGGCCACTGGTCGCGTATTGGTGCCGACGTTGCGGGCTGGACAGCCATGCTTCGTCCGACTGCGTTCAGGAAGTTTTCCTGAGCGTATCGCGAGCCCTTCCGCGATACCGCCCGCAGCGCGGCAGTGGTTCGTTCCGCGCTTGGCTATGGACGATAACTGGCAACAAGATCAAAGACGCGTTGCGAAGCGGCCAGCGGCAAGTGCCGGCCACCGGCGGCAGCGCGGCTCACCGGGCGATGGAACAGGTTGCCGACGCAGTCGCTCTCGGCGATGAGCCGACCGAGGCGGCACAAGTCGATGCTTTGGTCGCTCGGAGCTTGGCTCAAATCGAATGCGAATTCACCGCGAAGACGTGGCAGATCTTTCGGCGCTCGGTCATTGACGGAGTAGCCAACCATCTCATCGCGGAGGAGTACAGCGTATCGCCGGCGACGGTCCGTCAAATCCGCAGCCGAGTTCTACGCAGACTGCGTGAGCAGCTCGGGGACATCGCGTGACTCGCGGGCCAAACTAATTTGGCGCACTTCAGTGATGCCTGATGAAAGTTGTAGTTTCGGAGCGATCGATGGAGGAACGTGTGAACGAGGCGGGTAGGGTTAATTGGATGGACGCGGCTCCTGATATACGCCTTGCTCAAGCGAGCGACTACGACTCGCTTGCCAGCGTCATGTTTGAGGCTGTGCGCAACGGTCCGACGGCTTATACGCCTCAGCAGTGCGAGGCCTGGGTCCCCACGGTGCGCCGGGGAGCCGAGTGGTCGGAGCGACTGGCGAAACAACACGTCCTGCTGGCTGAATATCAGCAGCGCGTTATCGGCTTCATCAGCCTGGGGCCTGGCGGCTACGTTGACTTGGCATTCATCGTTCCGAACTTCCAGAAGACCGGGCTCTTTCGGCAGCTCTATAACGGGATCGAAGAAGCGGCGCGGGTGCGTGGCGAGCATCGGCTGTGGGTACATGCCAGCGTGATGGCACAACCAGCATTCTCCGCGGTGGGCTTTGAGATTGTCCGCGAGCAAACGGTCGAAGTTGCAGCACAGCGGCTGCGACGCTTCGAAATGCAGAAATGTTTGGATTCGATTCCTCAGGGTGATGGTTGATGATTTTGTGAAAGGTTATGTCCATGCGACAGATGCTTCTTGCCGGTCTGTGTGTGGTGCTGACGATCATGATCAGCGGGGCGACGCTGGCTGAAGAGCTCAAAGAGGAACTTCTCGGCGTCTGGCCGGCCACCTCGATTGTGCGAGCCGGAAAAGCCGCGCCGCCGGAAGCCGTGGCGTTGATGCGTTTGACGTTTCGGAAGGACGAACTACTTGTGCGTGGCAACTTTCAAGACGAGCGTGAAGTCAGCTGCAAGTACAAGATCGATTCGACAAAATCGCCGGTGCACTTCGAGTTCCTTCCACCGGGCGCGAAGAATCCGGTCTTAGGTATCTTACGGCTCGAAAAAGGCAAGTTGGAAATTTGTATGCGCAACGCCAATCATCCGAAAGGCCGTCCAGAGTCATTCGCTCCCACCGAGGATACTTCGATCGTGCTTATGCGTTTTGAGCGGACAGGCGCAGGCACCCAATAACCGCAGCGGCGAAGTTGGTTCCTATCGCTGATTCGGGCGAGGCACGCGATCGATTTCCATGCCGAACGTGGCGCAATTGCCGGAGAAGCGCTGCCGGGCTACTCAACGCGACGCTGATCGACATCTCGAGCGTATTTGAGCAATTGCTTGGCTCCAAAGTGCTGCAGTGCTGGCTTGGCCAGCGTATCGCGCATCCAGCGGTTACGGGGACAGGCAAGGCTTGGATAGCTACCAAGGACGGCGACGGGGACAAGGACGGCAACGGGGACAGGCGACGCTTGGATAGCTAGCAATATGCCGTAGGCTCCAGCAGTAGGACAGGCTTCCAGCCTGTCTGAAGCCAGATGCCGGTTACGGGGAAAGGTAAGGCCTGAACAGGGACCGGTTACGGGGACAGTTACGGGGACAGGCAAGGCTTTGATAGCTACCAAGGACGGCAACGGGGACAGGCAAGGCTTTAAGGGAAGTTACTGGGACAGGCAAAGCTCGAAAGCTAGCAGGCCGATTACGGGACAGGCGAGGCTTTGATAGCTAGCAATATACCGTAGCCTGAAGCTGCGGAGACAGGCTGGAAGCCTGTCACAAGCCAGCGGAAGTCTCAAACCGGGACAGGCAAGTCTTGGAAGTCTGAAACGGGGACAGGCAAGTTTTCGATAGTTAGCAAGAGGCCGCAGCCTCAATTTACGAAGACAGGCTGGAAGCCTGTCCTACTGTCGGAGTTTCAAACCGCGACAGGCAATCTGCCAGCCTGCAATCTGCAAACCAGGACAGTCACGTCTTGAATAGCTTGCTGCGTGTGTGAGTGAATTGCTTGCTATAAGTGACGAGGTGCAGTTGATCCAATAAGTGCAATTCCGATGATACGCAT
>JBQCJB010000558.1:0-4060 GCA_051953155.1 Aureliella sp.
AGAACCAGGTCGCGAAGGCCAAAGCTGGCGACCCGAGCGCCATCAAGTTTGTCATGAGCCAGGTCCTCGGCACCTCTCGGCCAGTATCCATCAAGCAAACGTTGGTGGTAACAGACGTAGAGGCCGCAGCCAGGATGGCGAAGGACAACCAACCCAGATGATCGCAGTGTGAGCTGAAGTGAGCGATCCGTGGCACCACTAACCAACCGCGCTACTGAAATCTAGACCATGGCGAATTTTCGCCAAATCGAGAAATCTTAGCCGTTAGGACTTTCGGCGTCTTTCGAGATCGTTAAAAACGCCCGTGCGTGCGCTGACGGCTTTGCTTGACAGCTGAGGGGCTGCGAAGCTGCTGGTCGCTGGCAAACGCTGTGGTTGCCGGCACGCGCGAACGTGACCGGCAACCCTCCTTTTTCCATGCCTCGTCTGCCGGCTGGAACGTCTCATGCGAATCAATCTCTACGTGCGGAACGATCGCGAAGTCAAAACTCAATGTTCGTTCCAGGCAGGCACCTTTGAATGCGAGCATGCCATCCTTGTCGAGGTGCCGGACGGATCGCGCTTCATTGGCGTCGGTGACCTGACCTGCCTGCAGACATCAAACGGTATTGTGCACACACCACTGGATGTTCTTTGTCTCAGTCGAGAGCGGTCTCCAGGCTTCCATGTTCTTGACTGATGTCCGCAACGACACCTGACCTGAGAGCTCATAATCCGGTCGCTGCACGCTCCACCACGTCGCACGCTCCCCGGTTCAGCTCGTTGCCGCTGCGTCACGCACACGCTCAGCCAACGGCCCCTGCCGCGTCATCCTGGCAGGTAGGGGGAGGGCCGCCACGCTGCCGCCAGGGGTATCCAGACCGTTGGTCCCTCGACTGCGCATTTTCGGGAAACTAGGGCCCTCGGAAGGAAAAACTATTTCTGGCAGCCACGGGACGTCGCGCTGAGAGAAATTCGCGGAGAAAAAGCCTCGGCGCTGGCAGGGCCGGCCGATTTGGGTACTGTCCGCGTTACTGTCCGCTGGCAGAATTGCCTAGAAAACACTGCGTTTTATTGGGCGACAATCTGATTAAAAGTCCGTTGCTCTACCGACTGAGCTACGCCCTCGGATGAAATCTCTACTTTTCCAGCAGTCGCTTGGACGCCACGCGGGCCGGGCCGTGGGGGTGGGCCTGGGGTGCTAGCGTCGAGTGTCGCATGATATCCGGAATCGGGTTTTGGTGAAGCCCCTTGCGGCCGCTTCCCCCCTTTCCGCCATGCGTCAGCACATGATACCGAAATTTCTGAGACACCGTCACCGGTCGGGCCGGAAAATCGAGGCCCGCGGCGGGTTCCCTTTCCGCGCGCCGGCTGATTTAATCAGCCAGTGCGCGGCCTCCAGGCACTGGGGCAACCTTTTCCAAGGCATGGCTGGCATGTTCGGCTGCGAAATGAAAAATCTGAGGGAGCTACAGCGATGAATTTGACCGAACGACCGATGCCCGAGGAAGCGCTGGCGGCTATCGTCGAGTGCGCAGGCGAAGCCGCTGACGAATTAGGGCTGACCGAAAGCGACGAGCCCAGGGCGGTCGTGGCGGCCATCGACGAATACCTCCACGAAATCCAACAGACGCTGCAAAACAAGGGCAATTCGCCCCTGGCGGCGGCCGAGTCGACGCCGGGTGTCGAGGACCTGTCGCTGACCCTGGCCAGCCTCTGGGGCCAACAACTGGTACGACAGTTTGGCTGGCAGTGGGGTTCGGTCGTTTTCCACGACGCCGACGAAGCCGAAGCAGTCGGTGTGTTTTCCCCCGATCGATCGCTGGCCATCTATCCGTTCTACTTCCTATTCCATTGCCTGACCGAGTTTGTCCCGGTGACGATCCTGCTCGCGTTCGATGTCCTGGGCTCGAAGGACCGCGTTCCGCCCCTGCCTGCCAACGGCTACGAGAACGTTATGGACAACGTGCATCATGACCAGCCACGCGAGTAAGGGGCGGGCGGGTTACGAAAAGGGCACACGGTCGGGGTCGTGGCGATTCTAGGGGTTGTGTCTTGAGCCAATTGATTGCCGCTGGCTCGGCGGGAGCCGTGCGAGCCTTCGCGTCAAAGTTCCACAAGGTAGATGTTGTGGTAAACGCGCCGCACCCTCGGGCGTGCGCTGCTTTCATCCATCCCATCTTCAATCCGGCACTTTGACGCACATGAGCACGCTTGAAGTAATCGACTGCGAAGCTTCCGTCCAACAACTTCGCAGCCAATGGAGTCGCCTGGCTGCCGGGGCGACGCCGATGCAATCTCCCGAGTGGATGCTGGCGTGGTGGCGAGCTCAAAAAACGTCTCAAGACCGGCTGGCGATAATCACCGTGCGGAGTTCCGCGGGCGAGCTGATCGGTTTGTTGCCTTGGTACCGGCAAACCCGTTTGGCTCTAGGCACGACCTTGCGTTTCCTGGGCGCGGGGAGGGCCGCTAGCGACTATCAGACGGTGCTGTGCCAAAGCGGTACGGAAGAGATCGTCGTCGATACCATTGCCCAGTGGCTGTGCGGCCAGCTTCGGTGCCCCGACGCTGCAGGCCGGCCCGCGCCGACGCTTCGTTGGGATCTGCTGGACCTCGAAGGCGTTTCAGCCGGCGATGCGAAAATGCAGAGGTTGCTCGACAAGTTGGCCGCGCGAGGCCACGTCACCCATTTTCGTCCCACCGAAAGCACTTGGCGCATCGATTTGAGCGGTGGCTGGGACGGATTCATGAGCCGCCAGTCGAAGACGCAGCGGAGCCAGACGCGCAACTTCGTCAACCGTTTCGACAAGAGCGATGAGTTGCGGCTGCGCGTGGCCTCGGAAGATCGCCCGCATGCCGACGCGCTGGTCGCGGCCCTGATCGAATTGCACCAGCTGCGTTGGCAGGCCGTCGGCGTCGAAGGCACATTTACTGATCCGCGGATGAAAGCGTTCTTTCAGGAAGCGATGCGCGAGATGATCGCCGGCGGACTGGCCAATGTCGTTGTCTTGGAACGCAGCGGCCGCCCGGTAGCGGCCCAGGCCTGGCTGGTGCAGAGCGGTTCGATCTACGCTTACCAATCGGGCCGCGATCCAGCCGAAGATACTAATCGCGTGGGCCGCATCGCCACTTCGGTCGCTCTGCGCTGGGCGTGCGCTCAAGGCTTTCAAGCGATCGACTATCTGCGCGGCGATGAAGGCTATAAAGCCAAGATGCGCGCCGAACCAACGCCCAGTTACCGCGTGCGCGTCGTGGCCCGAGCCGGCGTGCCGGTGTTGCGGCATAAGTTGTGGTTGGCGTGTCGCGAGGCCAAGTCGCGACTCGAGGGGTTGGGCAAGGCCCGCCCCGCGGAATCACAAGTCTCGGCGGCTGCCCATCAAACCAGAGAGGGCGAATGCAGCGCTGAGGAACAAGCCTGAGATACTGAACTCAAAAGTAGGCCCCAGGAACAAGCTGTTTGCGAAAAGCCGCTGCGTCGGCTGTCGAGTTTCAAAGGCAGCCGAGTTCTAAGCGACCTGGCGGCGAGCCGTTTCCTGGAAGACGGCTTCCATGCGAGCCACGATGGCTTGCTCGATCTTGCCGCGGAAGGGTCTGGCTGAGACCGGGATGCGTCCCAACAGAGCGATGCGGTCGTTCAAGACGGTTGCATGCCAGTTGATGCGATAGCCGTAGGCGGCGAAGCTGATGTCCAGTTCGTTGCCGTTCCAGCGGCTTTCAACGCAATGGACTTGATCGCGGTAACGCTCCTCGAGCGAATCGATTAAATCGTGGAGGCAATCCAAGGCCACGGCGTTGCCGAGCTGATGCGCCACACTGGTTTCGATTTCCACCATTCTCCGCAATCTCCCTGCTCTCGGCCCGCTGGTTCCGTTTGCCTTCGCTTGTCTAATATTCGTAATAATCGTTACTCGAGCATTAGCACCCACGCGCAAAAAGGTGTGGAAGTTTTGCAGAGGGGGAAGGGAGCCGGCGGCAGCGGCACGAACGAAAAACGGGCGTCGAAACTTCGACGCCCGTAGGAAGGATCCGATTCAGGTCAGCGGTCCGGTGCAACTGAGAAGTTGTACTTCTTGTTCTCGGG
>JBQCJB010000559.1:0-4026 GCA_051953155.1 Aureliella sp.
AGGGGACGCCGTGCTGGACGGCCGAGGCGCGAATGCGACCTTCGTCGGTGCGAGCTCCCTTACCGCTGGGCGTATTGAGTATCAGCGAGACTTCGCCGTTTTTGAGATAGTCGATGAGGTTCGGATTCCCTTCGGCGATCTTCTTGACGCGCGTCACGGGAATCTTGGCCGACTCGATCGTGTCGGCCGTACCCGAGGTGGCCAGAAGTTTGAAGCCCATGGCGTGCAACTGCGTAGCCAGATCCGGTACGCTGCTCCGCTGCCGCGAATTGATGCTCAAAAAGACGTTGCCCGAAGTCGGTAACACGACGCCGGCCGCCAGCTGGCTCTTGGCAAAGGCGATCGAAAAACGCTCGCTGATGCCCATCACTTCACCGGTACTGCGCATTTCGGGGCCGAGCACGATATCGACGCCGGCAAACTTGCGGAACGGGAAGACGCTCTCCTTGATCGAGACGTGCCGCGGGAGCGGTTCGCTGTTGACGCCCAGTTCGGAGAGCTTGCTGCCGGCCATGACTTTCGCGGCCAGCTTGGCCACGGGCACGCCGGTCGCTTTCGAAACGAACGGCACGGTGCGGCTGGCCCGCGGATTGACTTCCAAGACGTAAACGTTGGCCTGGCCATCTTCGTACTTGACGGCATACTGCACGTTCATCAGCCCGACCACGCGCAGCCGCTTGGCCATCGCCCAGGTGGCTTCGCGAATCTCTTGGATGACACCCTGAGGCAAACTGTACGGCGGAATCACGCAGGCCGAGTCGCCCGAGTGCACGCCGGCTTCTTCGATGTGTTCCATGATGCCCATGACGACCACATCATCGCCGTCAGAAATTGCGTCGACGTCGACTTCGATGGCATCTTCCAAAAAACGGTCGATCAAAACCGGTTGGCCCTGGGCGACGACGAAGGCTTCGGCCACGAAACGCTCGAACTGGCTTTGGTCGTAGCAGATTTCCATCGCGCGGCCGCCAAGCACAAAGCTCGGGCGGACCAGCGACGGGAAACCGATCTTCTGGGCTTCGCTGCGGGCTTGCGCCATCGTGCGGACGATGCCGTTTTTAGGCTGCTTCAGCCCCAGTTCGTTGAGCAGCTTTTGGAACTTTTCGCGATCCTCGGCGCTCTCGATCGTATCGACGCTCGTGCCGATGATCGGCACGCCAGCCGAACTGAGAGCCCGAGCCAGATTCAGCGGTGTCTGACCGCCGAACTGCACGATGACTCCGTCGGGCTGGACGCGGTCGCAGATATTCAGCACATCTTCGGTTGTCAGCGGTTCGAAGAACAGCCAGTCGCTGGTGTCGTAGTCGGTGCTGACCGTTTCAGGGTTGCTGTTGACCATGACCGATTCGATGCCCATTTCGCGCAGAGCGAAACTGGCGTGGCAGCAACAATAATCGAACTCGATGCCTTGGCCGATGCGGTTGGGCCCACCGCCCAGAATCATGACGCGGCGCTTGTCGGCGCTCTTGGCCGGTGCCTCGTCCTCTTGTTCATACGTGCTGTAGAAGTAGGGCGTGTAGGCTTCGAATTCAGCTGCGCACGTGTCGACCGACTTGAAGGTGGCGACGATGCCGTGTCGCTTCCGCCAGTTGCGGACTTCCAACTCGTCGCTGCCCAGCAGCGTGGCCAGCTGGCGATCGGAGAATCCGAACTGCTTGGCCAGGCGAATCATTCGCGGATCGGCCGCCGAGAGCGATTCGATCGCGGCCAACTCTTCCTCCAGTTCGACGATCTCTTTGAGCTGGTCGAGGAACCACAGATCGATATGGGTGATCTTGTGGATCTCCTGAATCGACATGCCCGATTTGAGGGCGTAGCGCAAGTACCAAACGCGGTCGGGATTGGGACGCGAGAGCTTGTTGCGGATTTCATCGGCGTCCGGCTGGCGATCGGTGCCCCACAAATCCTTGCTGTCGCAACCGAATCCAAAGGCGCCGACTTCTAGACCACGAAGGGCTTTTTGGAACGATTCCTTGAACGTCCGGCCGATGGCCATCGTCTCGCCGACGCTCTTCATCTGCGTCGTCAGGGTCGAGTCGGCTTCGGGGAATTTCTCGAATGCGAAACGTGGAATCTTGGTCACCACATAGTCGATCGTCGGTTCGAAACAGGCGACCGTCTTGAGCGTGATGTCGTTGGGCAGTTCCCACAAGCGGTAACCAACCGCCAGTTTGGCGGCGATCTTGGCGATCGGGAAACCGGTCGCCTTGCTGGCCAAGGCGCTCGAGCGGCTGACGCGTGGATTCATCTCGATGACGATCATGCGGCCGGTTTGCGGATGGATGGCGAACTGGATGTTCGAGCCGCCGGTCTCCACGCCAATTTCGCGCATGACGGCCAGCGACGCATCGCGCATCCGCTGGTACTCTTTGTCGGTCAACGTTTGAGCCGGGGCAACCGTGATCGAATCGCCGGTATGCACTCCCATCGGATCGAAGTTTTCGATCGAGCAGATGATGACGACGTTGTCGTCGAGGTCGCGCATGACCTCCATCTCATATTCCTTCCAGCCCAGGATCGATTCCTCGAGCAGGATCTCACTGATCGGCGACTGGGCCAGTCCGTTGCGGACTACCGTATCGAATTCGTCGCGGTTGTAAGCGATGGCTGAACCGCTGCCGCCGAGAGTGAAACTGCAGCGGACGACGCACGGCAGGCCAATCTCCTGCAGCGCCTTGCGGGCCTCGTCGTAGGAGTGGACGACAATGCCTTTGCACACCTCAAGGCCGATCTTCTCCATCGCCTTCTTGAACTGGTCGCGTTCTTCGGCTTTGGCGATGACCGAGGGATTGGCGCCGATCATCTCGACGCCGTACTTTTCCAGCACGCCGTGCCTGGCCAAATCCATCCCGATGTTCAAACCAGTTTGCCCGCCGACAGTCGGCAAGACCGCATCGGGCCGCTCGCGTTCAATAATCTTGGCAACAACTTCCCAAGTCAGCGGCTCGATGTAGGTGCGATCGGCCAGACTCGGGTCGGTCATGATCGTGGCCGGATTGCTGTTGACGAGCACCACTTCGTAGCCCTCCTCGCGGAGCGCTTTGCAGGCTTGAGTGCCCGAGTAATCGAATTCGCAGGCTTGGCCAATGACAATCGGTCCGGATCCGATCAGCAAAATCTTCTTAATGTCGTTTCGGCGTGGCACTTGGACTCGTGTTTCCTTCGAATGGTGCACTTGCCCCAGCATGGGGGAGCGAAAAATAAAATTTCCCAAGGGTATCATGGCCCCCGAGAATCCGACAAGGGGCCCTGCCCGCGAATGCGCTTCCCTACAAGCGCCCGCAGTGCAAAGCGCCCACAGTGCACCCAAGGCCGCGCCTGCGTGCGCAACGAAGAGGACCGTGCGAAAAAGAAAGACCTCAGCCCGCGGTCACGGAGGGCTGAGGTCGCATTGAGGTTGTGTTCGGCTCGCACAGAACAGCCGAGGCTATCGCCGCGCCCGTCTATTTGCCGGCGCGGAACTGCACGTATTCCTCGAGCGTCACGATGCCATCCTTGTTGGCGTCGGCCCCCGTCGGCGGGACTAACATCGCCGTCCATTCATCGACGGTCAGTTGTCCGTCGCGATTCTTGTCGTACTTGTCGATCTGCCGCTTGGCCCATTCGCGGTTGACGTCATCCTTCGCAGCGCCGACCGGAGCGACGATCGAAGCGGTCGAGGAGCTCGAGCTAATCGGGCTAGAAGGGCCGCTCGATGTGGCGATGGCCGTCGCCGCCGAGCTGCTCGAGCCACCATTCTTCAGTGCGTTCAGGCACTCGCGACTGGTAATGATGCCGTCGCTGTTCAGATCGTACTTGTTGAACTCGGCAATCTTTTCGTCGGTCCAGCTGGTGCTGTATTCGCTCATCAGCACTTGGCCATCGGCGTCCGCATCGCTGCGCGCGAACCAATCGGGCAGTCCTTGGACCGCGTTGGCTTTGTCCTTGGCCGCAGGTGCGCGGTAGCTCTTGGGGCCGTCTTTGCCGTTATCGCCGCCGCGATCGTTGCCCTCGCGGTCCCCGCCGCGATCGTCTCCGCCGCGCGAG
>JBQCJB010000560.1:0-3531 GCA_051953155.1 Aureliella sp.
GCCAATATCCTGTTCCAGATCGCCTTGATGGACATCATCTTCTCGCTCGACAGCGTGATCACCGCGGTCGGCATGGCCAATACGCTGTGGGTGATGATCTCCGCGGTGATCCTGGCCGTTGCCGTGATGATCCTGTTCGCCAACCAGGTCGGCAGCTTCGTCAGCAACAATCCGACCATCAAGATGTTGGCGCTGAACTTTTTGCTGATCGTCGGCATTATGCTGGTCGCCGAAGGCATCGGCACGCCCATCAGCAAGGGCTACATCTACTTCGCGATGGCCTTCTCGCTGCTGGTCGAATTTCTCAACTTGCGCGTCCGCAAAGTCAGCGATCGCGGCGAAGCCAAGACGCTCGACGGCTCCTCAGGCATTTAACGCTTCGCTTGAGTTCGCCAGGCCTCGCCCCCGACAGACAATTCCGCGGGCTCGTAAAGCCGCTTCAGGGAAGCTTGCTCTAAGAGAAAGTTTGTCGAACGAAAGTCCGTCTGAGAGAGTCGCCTCAGGAACAACGCCTCTAAGAATTTCGCCCCGATCTAGCCATGTCAGCGGCAGGCGAAGGGCAATGTGGGCGATTGAGAAAAGTGGTCGGGGCCGGGATCGAACCGGCGACACATGGATTTTCAGTCCATTGCTCTACCAACTGAGCTACCCGACCGGGTGTCGCAGCGTTGACTTCGAGGAATGCTATTTTGTCCGCGTCGGACTGTCAACGGGACACGCCGCACAAAGCGGACCGCCCCGCCGCGGAAACGCGCGGAGATTTCTGCAGCCATCCCCCGGCGGCAGCCTCTAGTTCGAAGCCGCCTCTCGCCTGCCAGCTGCGATCGGAGCGCTTGCAAAAGCATGCTCAAAAAACAACAATTGATTGCAAGCTCGGCCCACGATGGGGCGATCTGGCGCCAGCCTTTTTTCGGGTGGAGAGTGGCTCAGTGGAAAGCTTGAAAATTTGGATTCTGGTCGGTGTGGCTTTGCTGGCCGGCGGCCAGTCGCGACTGAGCGCCTACACGCCCGACGATCCGGAAGTCGTCGCCATGGTCGACCGCGCGGTTGCCTTTCTGGAGCGGAACGCTGACGGGTCGATTTCTTCGGTCCGCATCCACGAGGGAGAAATCGGCACGCATTCGCTGGTCGGCTACACGATCTTCAAAGCCACCGGCGATCCGGACCATCCGCTGGTCAAGCGCGGCATCGCGGCTTCGATCGATCGCATCCAGGTCGCGGCCACTCGCCCCCAAGCATCGGAAAAGATCATTTACGAAGCCAGCCTCGCGGCGCTGTTTCTGGCAGACGTCGATGCGGTCAAGTATCGGCCCGAGCTGATCAAGGCGCGGGACTTCCTTCAAAACCACCAAAAGCGACACGGCGGATACGGATACCTGCAAAGCGCCTCGGGGGACACTTCTCAAACGCAATACGCTGCCTTCGGACTGTGGGCCTTGCACAAAAACGGCATCGAGGTCTCGACGCAAGGGGTCGAATCGATGCTCCGCTACCTGATCATCACCCAAGATCCGACCGGCGGTTGGGGCTATCAGGCGATATTGCCGCCCGGCCAACAATTGGTACCGCAGGAAGGCGTGGCCAAAAGCCTGGGAGGTGCGGGGCTGTGCGCGACGCTCTTGGCTGCCGACACCTTGGGCATACTCGGGCGCCGCGCGGTCGTAGAGGACGATCCGGACGTGCCCAAAGCGTTCACAAGAATCGACCTGGTGCAAAAGGAAAAAGAGACCCGCAGCGCCAGCACGATGAAGCTGGAAGACGTCTCCAATACGATCAACAAAGGAATCGCCTACCAGAGAGCCAATCCCTCGATGTCGGCTGGACGTAGCTGGTACCACTATTTTCGGTACACCGAGGAACGCTACGAAAGCTTTCTGGAAGTGCTTTCGGGCAAAAAGGACAAGAGTCCTGCCTGGTACAACACGGGCGTCGAAGAGATGCGGCGTCTGCAGGACCGCAACGGCGCCTTCGGCATTACGCCTCCGGAACATACCGGCCCAGATGTGTGCACTTCCTTTGCGATCCTGTACCTGATCCGCAGCACGCAAAAGACCATCGCCAAATTGAACGAGGGCGTCATGGCCGGCGGTTACGGGCTGCCGAGCGATCCGAGCAAGGTTCGCCGCGTCGGCAACCAGCTGGTCGGCGAGGAAACAGCCTCGGTCGAAGGCTTGCTCGAAATGATGGAGAAGAATAAGACGGATAACGTCGAGGTCGGCCTGTTACCCGAAGACTTGGCGCTCTCGCGCGACCCGGCCGAGCGCAAGAGCCAGGTTGCGCGGCTGGCTCGGTTGCTCTCGAGCAAGGACTGGAAATCGCGGCGCATCGCAGCCAAGCTGCTCGGACGCAGCGAGGATGTGAACCAGATTCCCGAACTGATCTACGCCCTGACCGACCCCGACAGCGAAGTCCCGGTCATCGCCGAGGAGAGCCTGCGACTGCTGAGCCGCAAATTGACGGTGCGGCATCTGGATAGCGATGCGTCGCCGGAGAAGAAAGAAGAAGCCGCTCGCTATTGGCGTCAGTGGTACTCGTCCTTGCGCCCGGACTACGTTTTCCTGGACAAGTAGCGACCGCTCTGCCGCAGCCGCAGCCAGGCTCTGGCCGCGGCCGACAGCCAGCGGGGCGCCTGGGGATGCAGCCCCGAGATCAAAAAGGCGCGCAGCACGCGCAAGGGATAACGCCGCATCAGCCACGCGAAGCGACCAGCCGCGCGCAGGCCGCCGACGCTGTCGCGATTCCATAAGAACTCGCCCAGTTCGCCAGCGCGATCGGACAACTGGTAAAGATAGTAGGGGCGAAGTTTGCCACGGGGTACGCCATGCTGCTCGAACATCTGTAGCAGCTCGGTTGCGTAAACCAGCGCGCACAACGCGCGATATTTCGACCAGCTGTATTCGCTGGCTGGCAATTCGTAGATCATCACCGACGGCGTGGCGATCAATCCGCAGGGCCGCCCCGGCATCTCCTGAGCGATGATCCAGGTGTGCGGGTAGGTCGTCCGCACGGAGGTGAAAGGTGGATCGAAGCAGGTCGCCGGAAAATGTTTCTTCCACAAGCTGCGACGCACGATCGAAGCGTAGCAAGCCGTCAGGTCCGCGCAGGGACCTTCGAACAGATCTTCAACGGGGACAATGCCTTCCAAGCCACTGCTGCGAAGCCGTTTGTCGGCCGTGCAGGCGATCCCCTGCCTGGCGACATCGGGACTGGGGCGGCGCTCGGGCGGAAGGTAGCAGACGTTCAAGGCCACCATGTCGGGCGCGTCGGCCTGCCGGAGGATTTTTAGGATGCGCTCGACGGCGCCGGAGCACAGCGCGTCATCGTCACCTATCAACCATACGTATTCCCCTCGCGCTAGTTCCGAAGCGCAGCGGGTGAAGTTGGCGATACCGCCGATGTTCGAGGCGTTGCGGTAGCTCCGCAGAGCATACTGGGCTGAGGCTGCGGCCACGACCGCCGGCGTGTGGTCGCTCGAACAATTGTCGGAAACGACGCATTCGACCTCACCGGCAAATTCTGCGGCCTGAGGCA
>JBQCJB010000561.1:0-9024 GCA_051953155.1 Aureliella sp.
TGGTCGACGTGCGGCATTTTCCCGGCTCTCGTCGTTGGCCTCACTTCAACCAGCCCCAGCTCAGCCAGGCTTTGGCCGATGCGGGGATCGAGTACGAACATCTGGTCTGCCTCGGCGGCCGCCGACCAACAAATGCTCAATCGCACAACACGGCCTGGCGCAACACTTCCTTCCGAGGCTATGCCGATTACATGGAAACCGAGCCCTTTCGCCGCGGAGTCGACCAACTGCTGGAGATAGCCCGCGAGCGCCGGACGGCCATCATGTGCTCCGAGGCCGTTTGGTGGCGCTGCCATCGTTCGATGATTGCCGACTATCTCAAGGCCAATGGCGGCAAGGTTCACCACATCCTCAGCTCGACGTCGATTCAGGAACATCCTTACACTTCCGCCGCCAGGATCGTCGACGGGCAACTTTCCTATCGCGGTATTTTGGACACCGGTTCTCAGTGACGACTCTCGCCATCCTTCGCAGATCAAAAGGGCCATCTCATGTTAGCGCTCCGCTCCGCCTGGTTATGTTTCGCAGCGTGTTGTCTGCTGGCCTCGAACCTCGGCATCGCAGTCGCCCAGGACAAGCCCAGGGGGCAGGAAGCCATCCGTGTCAGTGACGACGGCAAGCACTTTGTTCTTGCCGAGAGTCAGCGGCGCTTCGTCGTGTGGGGCGTCAATTACGATCACGACGAAGCGGGGCAGTTGCTGGAAGATTACTGGATCGAACAGTGGCCGACGGTGGTGGAAGATTTCGCCGAGATCAAGGCGCTGGGGGCGAATGTCGTTCGCATCCACTTGCAGGTGCCCAAGTTCATGGAGTCGCCAGAAAAACCCAACGCCACGCATCTGGCACAGCTGAAAAAATTGGTGCGGCTGGCCGAGAGCACCGGACTGTACCTGGACCTGACCGGACTGGGTTGCTACCACAAACAAGATGTACCGGCGTGGTACGACGAAATGGAAGAAGCGGCCCGCTGGGACGTGCAAGCCCGCTTCTGGCAGGCGGTCGCTGACGCGTGCCGCGATAGTTCAGCGATCTTCTGCTATGACTTGATGAACGAGCCGATCCTACCCGGCGAGACGAAAGAAACGGAGTGGTTGACCGGCGAGCTGGGGGGCAAGTACTTCGTCCAACGCATTTCCCGCGACCTGGCCGGCCGGACTCGTGAGGAAGTTGCCAGGCAGTGGGTGAAGAAGCTGACCGCCGCCATTCGCGAAGTCGACAACCAGCACCTGATCACCGTCGGCGTCATCCCTTGGGCTCACGTCTTCAAAGGGGCCAAGCCACTTTTTTACGCCCCCGACGTTGGTCAGCCGCTGGACTTTGTGAGCGTCCATTTCTATCCGAAGAAAGATGAGGTCGACAAAGCCCTCGACGCATTGAAAGTTTACGAGATCGGCAAACCGCTGGTCGTCGAAGAGATTTTTCCACTCAGTTCCAGCATTGAAGAAGTCGACGCCTTCATCGACGGCTCGCGCGAGTTTGCCGACGGCTGGATCAGTTTTTATTGGGGAAAGACGATCGAGGAAAGTGAAAACCAAGGCGATTTTAAAGGGGCGCTGATCGCGGCCTGGTTGAAGTACTACCGAAACCACGCTCCGCAAAACAACGGTCCAGCGGTCCAGCCGCGTCCAGCACCCGGAAAGTGAGCGGCAGCACTACTTGGCCTTTTTACCACCGCCTGTCCCTTTGCGCTGCCGCGCCATGTAGGACTGATACTCCCAACGCTCGCGCCACTGAGGCAGATAGGGCGCGTATTGGGGCGCGTCGTACCAGAAGATCGACTCCGGGTCGGGCGGCGACACCTTGCCCTCGGGATAGTCGCGGCCAGCGAAGCTCGCCTCGACGCTTTCGTTCCACGCCAGGAGTTGCTGTTTCATTCGCGCGAAGACCTCGGTGTTTTGGCTGCTGACATCGCGCTCTTCTGCGGTGTCGGCGGCCAGGTCGTAGAGTTCGAATTTGTCTTTGCGGCGATCGTTGTTAATCAGTTTGAACTGGTTGTCGACCATCGCCAGTTTCTGTCCGAAGCGAAATGCGAGCGGCTTGGCACGCGGTCCGATCTCTCCCTTCAAAAGCGGTTTGAGGCTGATTCCGTCGAGCGGTTTGACGAATACGTCTTCGGGCAAGCTGAGGATGTCGGCCACGGTCGGAAACAGGTCCATCGTCGCGGCGGGAAAATTGCTGACGCGTGGCTTGATCTGGGAGGGCCATTCGACGATGGCCGGCACGCGTAGGCCCCCTTCGTACACGGTTCCTTTGTTGCCGCGGAGACCGCCAACTGTGTCTGGTTTGACCTCGGGCAAGCCACCGTTGTCGCTGCAGAAGACCAGCAGCGTGTTATCGGCCAGTTCGAGCTCGCGGAGTTTCGCTCGCAGCGATCCGACGGCTCGGTCCAAGGCCCGCATTTCGCCGTAGTGATTGGCCGACGCTTCATTGAGATTCTTGAACTTGTCCTTGTCCTCGGGCAGCGCCTTAAATGGGCTGTGCGGGCTGCCGAACCAGACGAGCGCGAACATCGGCTGGCCAGAGCTGCGATTCTGGCTGAGAAACTTGACCGCTTCGTCGACTGCGATCTGCGATGAATCGCCGTGAAACTGTTCGATCTTGCCGCCGCGGCTCATCAGCGGATCGACATCGTAAAAGTTCGTCACCGAGACCCACTGGTCAAAGCCGAACGCGCTGGGACTACGCGGATCGTTTTCCAGAATCGGAGCCCCCGGGCCCTTGAACCCGTCAAGGTGCCATTTGCCAAAATGCCCGGTCACGTAACCGGCCCCTTTCAGCGCCTGGGCAATCGTTTTCTCTTGCAACCGCAGGGCGTAACCGTGCGTCAGCACGCCAGCGCGATCGGGCGATCGACCCGTCAAGACGCTGGCCCGCGTCGGCGAACACACCGGACAACCGGCGTAGAAACGATCCAGCCGCAGACCATTGCTGGCCATCGCATTCAGGTTCGGTGTTTCCAGCACCGGATGGTTGCGATAACCCGTCTCGCCCCAGCCCATGTCGTCGGCCATCACGAAGACGATGTTCGGTCGCGCAGCCTCCGCAGCGATGGCTCCAGTCGTGGAAGCGACGCCCGTCAGCAGCGCTCCACACACCAGGGCGATTGCGGCCGAGCGCCACTCGAGCAGCCATGCGAAACGACGCCGCCAGGTCTTGGTTCGGTTACACATGAAAACCTCTTCGTCGGCTATTTGGAGACTTCGGGGTGCTCTTTGGCCCAGGCCAGGTACTCATCGATCGTGGTGAAAGTTTGGTGTCGGTATAGCCGACCTCCCTCTTCGACTAATTCCGACGAATTGAATTTCCAATCGTCGCCATGTTGCTTCATCAGCGCCGCCAGCTTTTGGTCGAGTTCCTGCTGGAGCTCGCGCGCCGCTGGGTCGCCGGCCAGATTGTGCATTTCGAACGGGTCTCGCTCTCGGTCGAACAAAACCCAGGGTTCCTCTTCATAGCGCGCGTACGTGTAGCGGGCCGTAACGATGCCGCGCCAGGGCTTGGCGATCTGGTCCGGATTGAACGGGACGAAGATTTGCAATAACACGGCATCCGGACCGTCGGTCGTCTCGCCCAGAGCAACTCGCGATAAATCGGCCCCTTGCATATGCTCCGGCACTGGTTGGCCGGCCAGGGCCAAGAGCGTCGGCGGCATGTCGATGTGGCTGAGCAGCGTCTCGACCGTCTTGCCCTGCGGGATGCGAGCCGGCCAGCGAAGGATGCCCGGCACGCGAGCCGATTCGTCGTGAGGTTTGCGTTTGCGGCGCAGTCCGTGCGACCCGAGCATGTCGCCATGGTCCGACGTGAACAGCACGATCGTGTTCTCGTCCAAATCCAATTCCTCTAGCGTCTTCATCAAGCGTCCCACCTGATCGTCAATCGAGGTGATGGCGGCATAATAAGCAGCGATTTCTTCGAGCCCACCTGGAGGCACTTGCGGGACGAACGCCGCTCCAGCTGGCCGCCGAGCCGGCGCGCTTGCCGGTCGGCGCTCGCTACCGGGTTGCCAGTTCGGTCGCGGCACGATGCGCTCCGGAATGTACTGCCGCATTGCTTCCTCCGGCGCTCCGTAGGGATCGTGCGGTGGTCCCATCTGGACGGTCAGGAAAAAGGGTTGATCTTTGGGTTGGCTTCGCAGGAATTCGACCGCGAAATCGCACGACGCTTCCGGTTCGAACTTGCGGACCGTGATCATTTCGGGCGTGTCGCGAAAGTAGGTCGGCTGAAAATGTTTGTGGTGGCATTCGTAGGCTGCCCAGAATTCGAACCCCTGCCGCCTCGGCCCCGGTGGAACGAAGCCGGGATCGCGCTTGCCGCCATCCAAGTGCCACTTGCCGATAAACCCCGTGCGGTAGCCAGCCTGGCCGAGTATCTCCGCCAGGGTGATGCGATCCTCGCGCAGCCGCAGGTCATTGGCGACCATGCCGTTGATGTGCGGATAGGTGCCTGTCAGCAAGATCGAGCGAGCCGGACAGCAGACCGGCACGTTGGCGTACGTCCGTTGAAAGCGCACTCCTTCAGCCGCCAGGCGATCGATGTTCGGCGTCTTGACCTGCCCGTTGCCATCGCAGCCCATAGCACTGGCCCGCATCTGATCGGGAAGAATCAACAGGATGTTCGGCCGCTCGGCCGCGGGCACGCTGAGGACGTGGCCAGCAAGCAGCCAAGCCAGGCAAGCAGACCCAAAAAACAGTCGGTTCCTCGTCATCATCACTCATCGCCCTATGGGGTGCTAAATCAAATCGAACTCGGTCGAATCAGTCGCGGCGCGTGCTGATCGCCTCGGAGTATTGAAACTGACCGGTGCGACCATCGAAGTACTGAAAGATAACTTGCGGATGCGGATAGGCGACCCACCGCGGCGGACCATCCAAACGCTGCGGCATATTGAAAACATTGTTGACCTGAACGACGCAGTAGTATGGATACAGTCTCTGCGATCGTTCCAGGTCGGGTAGGATCATGCTCGACCAACGGATGTCGCAAACACGCGGACCCGACTGGAACAGTCCGGTGGCTGGGCGATTGCCTTCGTCATTGGCCGGCACGTGATTGACGGAGTTCAGCGGTCCGGAGGCGAATTCCCAAACGCGATCGGTGATCTTGATGGCGAAGCTGTTGTGGAGATCGGCCGTGAGTATGAAGACTGGTTTGTTGAGCGCGTCGAAGGCGGCAATCAGCTCCTCACGCTCGGCCAGCAGCGATGTCCAGGCTTCGTCCTTGCCGGCGGTAAACTCGTGGCCGCCAGCCCCGCTGTGCGGGATCATGAAGTTGACCGATGAGACGACGAAGAAGAAATCAGCTTGGCTCTGCCGCATCTCGCTGAGGAGCCACGCTTTCTGACGTTGCCCCAGCACGGTCAGACCTGATTTGCTCGGATTGGCGGGATCGTGCATTTGCCGATGCGTTTTACCGTCGAGTAAAAAATAGTCGCAGTTGGCCACGCTGAACTTGCCATAAGACCGCCGCCCAACCGAGTACGACCCCGTGCTGTCGGCCCTGGCGGCCGGCGTGATCCGCAGCCGATGGGCATCTAGCACCTCGACGATGCCATAAACTCCGGCGTTCGGGTTGCCGGGAGGTTGGTTGTCCAAGCGGATGTCGTCTTCGCCGGCAGTCGGCGTGCCCCAATGAACGTGAAGATTGGCAGCTTGCGTCAGATCCAACTGCGTAAAGTCGGCACCCGGATCGACCAGCACATCGCTAGCGGACTCTAGCGTGGCGCGTCCGAAGTGGATGTCCTGGTCGGTCGCCATCGGGTTGGCCCAACCGAGATAGTCCTCCCAGGCTCGAATGCCGATATCGCGAAAGACCGCCCGGCGTTCACGGAATCCAATCGTGCCGCAGCCGCGAATGTCGTTGACCAGTTCGTGATCGTCAAACGTGAACACGGTCGGCATGTGCCGTTGCCAATCGGCCATGTTCACGCCGCGGGCCAGGTACGTCTTGTAGTTCTCCCACAATCCGACCAAATTGGGCACCGTGCTTACCAGTCCTGGTGTTTCCGCCGCCGATAGCCCGACTTCCATCAGCCACTCGGAGACCGGCATTGAACGGTGCTCTTCGTAGATGAAGTCGCCGTTCATGATCGAAAACGCAACGTCCCCCACCAACTGACGGCGCATCGTGGCGTAGCTGGGCAGAGTCGGTCCGATGCCATCCTTGGGATTCTGGTTGGCACACGAGCCGAACTGAAAGCGGAAGTTGAACAGCCCTCGCGGGTTGTGCAGCGCGTTTCGATGCTGCTCGGCACTGGGCAACGTTTGAAAACTGCCGGCCGGTCCCGACAGCCCGCTGGCGATCTCGATCTGATAGTGATAGGTCGTTTGCGGCTCGAGCTGCATTAGCGTGACCGAACCGGTGTTATCGCGTTCTTCTCGGGTGGTGACCGCATCGGAACTTTGGTCCAGATGCGCCGGGTCGAGGCCGTACCGCACGACGAAGCGTCCCGCCTGGTGCGTTCGCGCCCAGACCTTGACGCTGCTGTCAGTGACCTGCCCGAGCATCGGCCCGTGCGTGACGTGATTACCGCTGTCTGCTTCACGCCGCTCCTGCCCACGCGCGAGCGGCGCCGCCAGAGCCAGCCACGCGATCACTACCAGCCAACGCATACGCGCCGGACAGCCCGAGCGACTGGGTATCGAAGGCACGCTCGCGTTGGTCACTGCTTCTCGCCTCCTCGGAGATTGCCAGCCGACGGCTCGCGTTTCTGCCACGGCACTTGACCGCCGCGCTGGATGTGGGCTCGCAGCGCGGTGGACAATTCGTTGACCAGTTTGCGATTGGTCGCCGCCAGATTGTGTTTCTCTTGGGGATCGTTTTTCAGGTTGTACAGTTCCAGCGGGCTGAAGGGATCGTTTTGCATCAGTTTCCAGTCGCCGCGAATGATCGCTTCGTAACTCTTGCCACCATAGGCCAAGCCCCCTTCGCGACGAACGAAATACAGCTCGCGCTCATCAGGCTGCGCACTGCCTTTCAGCAGCGGCAAGAGGCTGACCGCATCGAGCTCGTCACTCGGAGCAGCACCCGCCAGCTGAACAATGGTTGGAAAGAGGTCGAAGTTCAAACCTTGGTAATCGCACCGCGAACCCGCTTCGATCTTGCCCGGCCAGCGGACCATGAACGGCACCCGCAGGCCGCCATCGTAGTGACTTTGCTTGCCATCGCGCCACGGATCGTTGTTCTGGCCATGCGGTAGCGAGCCTCCGTTATCGGCGGTAAACACGACGACGGTATTCTCATCTAACCCCGTCTCCTTTAGCTTCGCCAGCACGCGGCCGATGTTGTCGTCCAGATGTTGGACGAACGCAACTTCCTTGGCCCGCTGTTCGTTCAGCTGCGGTGACTGCTTGCGAACGCGATCCAGCCACGCCTGAGGTGGCTCGATGGGAAAGTGCGGTGCGTTAAAAGCCAAGTAAAGGAAGAACGGCTGATCGGTTTGCTGGCTCCGCCGCTGCAAATACTCACTAGCCCAAGCGCTGAACAGTTCGGTCGCATGCCCTGCTGGATCGATCTCCTGGTCGTTCTGGCGCATATAGTTGATGCCGTGGCGACGATGGGTCGTATAGCTGTCCATCATGTCGCCGAGGAAGCCATGAAAGAAGTCGAAGCCGCGCTCGTTGGGCGTGTTAGGCGATTCGAGGCCGAGGTGCCACTTGCCAATGATCGCCGTGTGGTAGCCGACCTTCTTCAGTTCGTCGGCCAGCGTCGGCACGGACGGATCGAGATAGCCCCAAGAGTTTTCCTTCTGGGTGCGAATCACCCCGGGCACGCCGACGCGGTCCGGATAGCGGCCGGTCAGCAGCGCCGCCCTCGACGGCGAACATACCGTGCAATTGGCCCGCATCGCGGTGAAGAGCATGCCACCGGCGGCGATTCCATCGATATTGGGCGTCGCAACGTCCGAGGGGTGATATGTCGAGACATCGCCGTATCCGTGGTCATCAGCGAAGATCAGCAGAAAGTTCGGGCGACGCGACTGCTCCGCAGCAACCGATGCGCGGCCGCTGACGAGAGCCGCGGCCAACGCGGCTGCTACCACGACAGCGTTGATCGATCGCCCGAGTGGACCTCGCCATCGCCTTGAAAAGCATGCTCTCAAAAAATGCGTCATGGCGCTATCACTTTCCCTTTAGATCGCTGCTGCGCACTTCGTGCAATTTCGCGGCCAGCTTGGTTTGGTAGTCCTTCACCACATCGGCAAATTCGCTCTTGCCGGCGAGGTTGGTGAATTGATGCGGATCCGCGTGGACGTCGAAGAGTTCGATTCCCTTTGACGCATCTTCGGCGTACTGCAAATAGGCCCACTTGTCGTCGCGCAACAGGAATCCTTGGCTCGACGGTGCGACGCAGAAGGCCGTCTCGCGAACGCTATGGCTCGGATCATCGAACATCGCCGCGATGTTTTTGCCTTGCAGCCGGCTGGGCACTTCCAGCCCGCAGAGGCTGGCCACGGTCGGATAGAGATCGACCAGCTCGACCAACGAGCGGCAGACAGCGGGTTGCTTGCCCGGCACGCGGATGATTAGCGGCACCATTGCCGATTCGTCTCGGAGGCTGACCTTAGCCCAAAAGTCGTGCTCGCCAAGATGGTAACCATGATCGCTGGTGAAAATGACGATCGTGTGGTCGGCCTGTCCAGAGCGCTCGAGTGCCTCGAGAACCTTGCCGACCTGTGCGTCCATGTAGGCGACGGCCGCGTAGTATCCGCCGACGGCTTTCTTTTCCCGGCGGACGTCCATCTTCATATTCAAACTGGTCTTGTAGTTGATGCCCGCTTTGGGAATGTCGTCCCAGTCGCCGGCGCGTTTCTCCGGCAGCGGCAGTGTGTCGAACGGGTGAAAGGCTTGAAAGTATGGGCGAGGGGCGACGAACGGCACATGCGGACGCACGAAGCCGACGGCGAGAAAAAAGGGCTTGTCGGCATGTTGCTCGAGCAAATCGACCGCCTTCTTAGCCGTCTTGCCATCGGAATGGACCAGGTCATCTCCATCGGCTTCGACGACGACGAACGTGTTCCCGCCGACGACT
>JBQCJB010000562.1:0-3021 GCA_051953155.1 Aureliella sp.
CTTCGCCCGCATCCCAGACTGGCACCACGTTCGGATGTTGCAGCCGCGCCATCACTTCGCGTTCCCGCAGAACGCGACGCCGAACCGATTGGTCATTGAGCAGATGGCGGTGAATGACCTTCAACGCCACCAAGCGCCCCAGCACTGGATCATGCGCCAGATACACGCTCCCAAACGCACCGCTTCCCAGCAAGCGTTCAATTTTGAAACGGCCGATGCTCTGGGGTGTCTCCAGCGCCGAGTCCGCGTTGACAGCGGCCGCCGGATCGGCCGACGCATCGGGCGTCGCAGCAGGCCCTGAAGCGGGCGAACGGAAGACCTCGTGTAGTAAGCGGATCACATCCGCTTTGGCTGGCCGAGATTGGGCAGGGTCGAAGTCACCAGCCGCCGGTGCGGCAGAGCCAGCAGACGAAGCGGCGGAGGAACTCGAGCGGAGAAATTCGTCGAACGCAGCTGCCAGTTCGAGCTCATCGTCCATGGCCAGTTCACACCGCTGAGTAAGGAGCGTTACAACATCATCTGTTCGATTTGTTCCACCGCTTGCAGCCAGCGTCGCCGCGCGGTCGCCGCTGGCAAACCGAGCGAGTTAGCAATTTCAGCGAACGTCATGTTCTGCTGGTAACGCATGCGCACGATCTCGCGGAGTTCGTCGGGCAGGCAGTCGACCGCTTCCAACAGCTTGGCCACTTGCTCGTTGGCTGAACAAATCTGGCTGGGCCGCCGCCCGGGCTCTTCGGCAATATCGCGTCGAAGGGAAGTCTCCCGAGCCATGGCGCGGCACTGGCTGGTCAGGAAACGCCGCGAATGGTCGGTGATCTCGTTCTGCAGTATCGCGCACAGCCAAGCCCGAAATTGCTCGACCGTCTCGCCACGAAAATCCTCAAAGCGCTCAGCCGCGTTGGCCAGCGTGATCTGAGTAACTTCCGACGAGCTGACCTTCGTCGCCAGACGACGACTGACGCGCCGCGAACTCAGCCGCTCGAGCAGCGGTCGGTAGTACTCGAGCAATGCGCCTAAGGACGCCCGATCGCTCCGCTTGCGCGCCTGCTCAAATAAGGTCCGAACCAGGCGTTCGTCCTGGGCAGCAGAGGTCGCGCCGCTAGCCATCGTGTGCATGTCTGATGTCCCCATGTAGGTGCCATCCTACGCCCGGAGACCCCATTGTCAAATCGGAATTTGACGAACCACTCCGCAATGAAAAACCGCCCTCCAAAGGTGGCAAAACGAATGGATTTTTTTCGAAAAACTTCTGTCTGCGTCTTTCGAATCGGCGTTCAGACCGCGTCTGTATTAGTGCTGGGGTGCTGCGCCGCCGGCTTGTCTGAGCCCCTCGATGAGCGGGCGCAGCCTCCAGTGTCTTTCTATCGGGCCGCGCATGTTTACTCGCGCGGCGGTGAGGCCTCCGGCCCTGGCGAGCGGAAGTGAGCCCTACAACCGCTAAGGTCGCGCGCTGGTCGGTGACGGCGAGCATGACGATCGCTGAAAATGCGCGGGACGCGGCAGCCTCCGATTAGTCTGAGAGGTATGAACCGCTCAATTCTTCTCTACTGCCTACTGGTATTCAGTGCCTCGCTCACTAGCGCCCGCGGGGGCGACTGGATGACGTGGCGATCGACCTACACGCACGACGCAGCCTCCGGTCACCGCGTCGACCAATACGCACCAGCTGTGGCGCCGATCGCGCCCGATCAAGGCAATCTGGTGCGCAGCGGTTACCGGCACTATCGCAGCACGATCCAGGCAGGCCAGTCGGCTGACAATCTGCACGTCGTGCACGAGTGGGGTCGACCGGTGATGCCTTACGAGCACTGGCGCTTCCCGTACCGTCCCTACGGCGCTCCGTATGCGGCCTGGGGTCCGCCGACGCCCAACGTGCTCGGAAATGTCAACTACGGCGTGCCCTTTGGCAACGCGCCCTACGGCGGCTCGCCGGGCGGCAGCTGGTCCGCCGGGAACGGCGGCGCGGCCACTCTGAACGCCCCAGGCGGCGGACAATCCGCCAACGCCCTGCAAGGCAGCGGGCTGCCAAGCGGCGCCTATCCAAGCGGCGGTTATGCGGGCGGCAACTATCCAGGCGGTGCTTACCCGGGTGGTGGTTATCCGGGAGGTGCGTATCCGAGCTTTCCGCTGGTCCCGCCATTCCAGCCGGCGCCCTGGTACGACGGCTTCTATCCCTCGGCTCCGCCGCTGGACAACCAGTCTGACCGAAGTTTCTTTTATCGGCCGCCGTCTTCGATGAGGCCTTGAGCGCGGGGGCTCAATCGGCTGCTCTTTGCAGCTGCCTTAAGCGCAGCGGTGCTTGAGCTATCGGCCGCGGGTGCTGACCAGGGCCAAGGCCAGACCGACGACGAAGCCGCCCAAGTGCCCCCAGTTGCTCAGCCCGTTGATCAGGCCGGCAAAGCCCAGGACGATGATTCCCAGCAGCAGAGCGATCATGCTGCCTGGAATGCGGAAGCCGAGTTCCGGGCGCTGCATGGACACGATCCACAGAAATGCGACCAGGCCGTAGTCGACGCCAGAGATGCCGATGGTAAATGGCGACCCGTCAAACTGAGGCGGCATCAGACACGCCAACAGCATCGGTAGCGCGGCCAGCAACAGGATCATCAGCGCGTAGCGCGGTGTGCCGACCAGGCGTTCGGTGATGCGGCCCAACATGACCAACGCCAACATATTCATCGCCAAATGGATGGGCGATCCGTGCATGAACACCGGCGTCACCGCTCGCCAGATTTCGCCACGTTTGAGACTGGCGGCCGGGTCATTGCCGCTCTCCTGGTAGTCGCGGGTCGACACGAAGCTTAGCTGCTCGATCATCGTGTGCCCCAGCTTGTAGCCTCGAGAGGGCTCCATGAAATTGGTCAGCAGCGACACGGCGATGCAAATGATCAACAGGGTCAGCGTCAGCGGCGGGAGGCGGCCACCGGAGAGCGTGTTGGGGCCACGGTATGCGACCGGCCGCAGGTTCTTGGCGGCCACTTTCGCCGCGTCCTGCTTTTGCTTGATGATCTGCCGCGCCTC
>JBQCJB010000563.1:0-4532 GCA_051953155.1 Aureliella sp.
AATCGCGAACAGAGCATCGGCGTCAGCGTGAAGGAGACGAACAGGCTCA
The DNA here is from genome assembly GCA_051953155.1 of Aureliella sp. GTDB lineage: Bacteria > Planctomycetota > Planctomycetia > Pirellulales > Pirellulaceae > Aureliella. The sequence continues at coordinate 50 of JBQCJB010000563.1, forward strand.
TCAAAATCGAGAAAGCCACGGTCAATCCAAAACTACTGAAAAACCGGCCCACCATGCCTCCCATGAAGGCCACCGGTACGAAGATCACGACCAGTGACAGGCTGGTGGCCAGAACGGCCAGAGCGATTTCGCGTGTGCCTTTGGCCGACGCCTCCATCGCGCTCAGGCCCCCTTCTTCCATGTGCCGGAAGATGTTCTCGTGCACGACAACAGCATCATCGATCACGATGCCGATCGCCAGAATCAACGCGAGCATCGTAATGTTGTTCAGCGTAAAGCCCATGTACTGCATGAACAAAAACGTGGGCACGATCGAGGTAGGAATCGCCAGCGTCGCGATCACGGTCGTCCGCCAGTCGCGAATGAACAGCAGAATCGTCACGCCCACCAACACAGCCGCCAGCAGCAGGTGGAATTTGACTTCGTCCATCGATTTGCGAATGAATCGTGACTGGTCCTGCGTCAGTTCGACTGTGATGTCGGGCGGAAGAGCTTTCTTGATCCATTCCAGCCGCTCTTCGACCGCGTCGGCGATTTCGATCGTGTTCGTGCCCGACTGTTTTTGGACGAAGAGCGAAACCGCGTTATGTCCATCCAGGCGGCTCAGCCCGCGCGGCTCTTCGACCGAATCTTCGGCGACGCCTATGTCTCGAATGCGAATCGAATAGTCGCTGCGATTGGCGATAACCAGATCGTTGAATTTATCGGCTGTCGAGACGCGGCCCAGCGTGCGTAAGACCAGTTCCCGCTGCCCCTGGTCGACGATGCCGCCAGGGATTTCGAGGTTCTGAGATACCAGTGCCTGACGGACGTCGTCGATCGACAGACCGTAGGCGACCAGGCGATCCAAGTCGACGCGAACATTGATCGCACGACTGCGGCCCCCCGACATGAACACGTTGCCGACACCCGCGATGGTTTGCAATTGTTCCTGAATGTTGTGCTTGGCAATCTCAGTGATCTCGCGCATGTCGCGGCGGCCTGACACGGCGATCGTGATGATCGGATTGGCATCGAGATCGAATTTGTTGACCAGCGGTGTCACCAGATTCTCGGGCAGCGTGGTGATTACGGAGGCGATCTTGTCGCGTACTTCCTGGGCGCCGACGTCGCCATTTTTTTCCAGCACGAAACGGATAATCAGCGTCGTTTGGCCCTCGCGCGTTACCGACCGCAGCTCATCGATGCCGGAGATTGAATTGATGACCTCCTCGAGCGGTTTGGTCACCGAGGTTTCCATCTCTTCGGCGCTCGCACCGGGCAGCGCTGCCGTGACCGAGACCACCGGAAAATCGACTTTAGGAAACAGGTCGACGCCCAGTTCGAAGTAGGCAACCAGGCCCAGTACGACTGGGATTGCCATCAGTACCCAGGTGAAGACGGGCCGGCGGATACAGACGTCCGAAACACTCACTGCGTTTCTCCACTTTCAGTCGATTCGGGGCGGTCGTCCCCTTTCCGCACGCGGACTTTCGAACCGTCTGCCAGCTGACTTTGCCCCGACACGACGACGATGGCTTCCGGGGCCAACTGCGGTTTGACGATCTCGACCCACTGCGGCGTTTGGATGCCCAGTTCGACTTGCACTTCTTTGACCGTGTCCCCTTCCAGGACGAAGACTTTGTGAACGCCGGCGAAGGTGACCAGGGCGGCGACCGGAACGGTTTGGCCGGTAGAGTCAGCGTTGACGATGACGCGCGCCTTGGCAAAGCTGCCGGTTTTCAGTGTCCCTTTGTCGTTGGGTACTTCGGCTTCGATTTGAAAGGTCCGCGTCTGCGGATCAACGGCAGGACCGACGCGGGCAACGGTACCCAGCGCAGGTTGGCTGTCCGTCAGCGTCGAGACCTCGACTTTCTGACCGACGCGAACTTCAGGCGCATGCTTTTCGGGAATCGACAACCGCAATTTCAGCGTGTCATCGATCACCAGTCGGAACAGCTCGCCGCCCGTAGCCAGCCAGCCACCTTCGGTGACGTAGCGATCGGTGATCGTATAACGGGGCGCGGGTTGGCCGTCCTCGCCTGCCAATTCCGGAACGTAAATCTTCGTCTCTCGAAGCTGTTGCTCGGCAATGTCCAGCTCGGCCTTTTTCAGTTGAGCCGTGGCTGCCCCGGAACGAGCCAACAGCAACTGGTTGGCGTAATCCGATTCGGCGACCATCGCATTGGTCTTGGCCTGCTCGAGCTCTTCGGCACTGGCTGAACCTCGGTTTTGCAGAGCGACCAGGCGTGCGAGCTGTGACTTCGACCAGTCGGCCCGCAACTTGGCAGAGACGACGGTGGGCAACTGCGTCAGATCGGCGTTGGCTTGTGGAACAGCTTGAAAGCCCCACTTGGCCAGTTCCGAGTTGAGACTGCGCTTGGCCTGCTCGACAGCCAGCTGGGCGTCGGTCGGATCAATTTCCATCAACAGTTCGCCGGGCTCGACGCGGTCAGCAAAGTCGTGCAAGATCCGCGCGACGCGGCCGCTGACCTTCGTCTTGATCGTCAATTCGTCGTAACCGTGCAGGTTGCCGACCGCGTCAATCGCCCGCTCGATTTTCCGCGTCGTCACCGGCGCGATCGTCACGGGAACGGCCGAGCCATCGGCGCTGGCTGAGCCTTGGTCGGCCGCGGCCGGTGGCAACTCGATGCGGGTATCCGGTTCGCTGCGCGCGGTGGCCAAACCATAGCCCGCTGCGACTGCGATGGCGACTTGTACCAGCCACACGAACCAGCGCGCGATGGGCGAACGCTTTTTGCCCCCGACCGGCGCGTGGAGCACGACCGGATGATCCGGATGAGCGGCTGGACCAGCGGCGTGCCTCTCGGCCTGCGCTTCGATCGCTGAGCGTTCCGGTGCGCTTAACTGTTTCCGTAATTCGGATGCCATCAACTCTGCCTCGCGCGGTGAGTTTGCGATGAGTTTATCGTGACTTGGAATTTTTACTGGCGGACCGCGGCCGCTGGCCAGCCTGCTTTTTCGCTGCCTCGCGCACGCTGGCGACCGAGAGTTCCCCTCGGCCACTCTCGACGCGTTCGCTGTTGGCAGCCGGTTTGCCGGCGCGGCGGATCGATGCCGCCTTTTGCCCGCGGACTTCGGCTGGGCCACGTAAACCACCAATTTTGCGCAGCAAAACGAGCAAAATGTCCTGCTCCTCGTCGGTCAATGCGGCCAGCATCTCGCGATGGAACTGCGTCTTGACATCCATCACCGAACGGCTGGCCCGCTGGCCGGCCGGTGTCAGTTCGACATGGACGACGCGACGATCCGCCTCAGAGCGGACGCGTCGCAGCAGCCCCTTGCGCTCCATGTTGTCCGCCAACGAGGTGACCGAGTTGACTGCGATACCGAGATGGTCGGCCACCGCGCGCATCATCTGTCCACCCGATTCGCCGAGCAACTCGACGACCCGCGTTTCCTGCATCGTCAAATCCGCGTGCGGGCCATTGGCAGCCACCGCGTTGGCGCCTTCGAAACGCTTGATGATCTCGTGCACCACGTGCCCAAGTTCAATCGCTCGCCGGTCCAGCTGTGCGTTGTTCCGCAAACCGCTTACCTACTTAACCTGAAAGAAAAGAGAAAAATTACTTCGGAGATCGAACTATTCTACTGCCGCATAGTTGGGTGGTCAACGTCGCTTTGGCGTTGCCCGGCCCTGGCGGGTAAGATGGCCCGGCAGCAGATTTCGTTGGCAAGTTCTCGACAGGTAAGGTGAACGACGCGTGCGCATCAGGTTTGTTTCGACGGCTGGCCCCATGATATTGAGCGTCTGGCTGAGCGTTGTCTGGGTGGCCGCCGCGGCGGGCCAGGAGCCGGACGCAGCGGCCAAGCGGTCGCCGCCGCCCCGCGCCCCAGCTGCCGCGTCACAGTCAGCCGCGACTGACGTAGCCGCGACTGAGGCAGCCGCGATTCCGGCAGACACAAGCCCCGAAGAAGCTCGGCGCATCTTTCAGCGAACGTTCGTCCAGTTCCGATCCGAGCAACGAACCGCCATGGCGCAGGCCGCCGAACGGTTCGCCGAAAAATTTGGCGATTTTCCCACCACCGGCACGGACGAAGTGCCTGGGCCGGCCCAGCGCTTGATCAGCCTCTTTCGGCAAGCCAGCGACGCCGAAGTGGCCATCACGCTCGCCCTGCAGCTGCGCTCCTCACTAAAGCCGGAGGAGCAAGCCGAGCTAGCCCGGGCGATCGATCAGCTGCTGGTTTTGTCGCAGCGACTAGACACTGCCAAACTCGATTATCAAACGCACCTGGCAACGCAGCTCAAGCAGAGCTGGGATCACCTGCCGCTGGAGCGTCGGCAAGCCGTGCTGAGCCAGTATTTCTCGCTCGCCGGCGACGTTCCCGAGTGGCTCCTGCGCCACCGTTCGGCCCAGGCCGTGCCTCCGCTGCCTGCGGCGGCCGCACAGCTCCTCGACCGGTTCGAGCACCGCGCCCGAATGGAGCTGCGATCGGCCGAAGAGCGGTTTCTGCCCGAGCGGCAGAGCGAGTCGATCCCGGC
>JBQCJB010000564.1:0-4957 GCA_051953155.1 Aureliella sp.
GCCAGACGTCCAGTTCGGTCCAGTTGCTGATCGGAAAGACGCGGATGCTTTCGCCGGGATTGACCTTGGCGTTGTACAGATTCCACAGTTCCGGACGCTGGTTCTTGGGGTCCCAACGGTGGAACTTGTCGCGGAACGAGAAGACGCGTTCCTTGGCCCGCGACTTCTCTTCATCGCGCCGCGCGCCGCCGAAGGCCGCGTCAAAGCCGTACTTGCTCAACGCCTGTTTGAGCGAGTCGGTCTTCATCACCTCGGTGTGCTTCTCGCTATTCTCGGCCGGGTCGAGGCCCAGCTTGCGGCCCTCTTCATTGATGTGAACCAGCAGGTTCAGCCCGAGTTCCTTCCGCGCGTAGTTTTCCCGAAACGCAATCATCTCGCGGAACTTCCAGGTCGTATCGACGTGCAAGAAAGGAAAGGGCGGTTTGTCGGGATAGAAGGCTTTGACGGCCAGATGCGTCATCACGGACGAATCTTTGCCGATCGAGTAGAGCATTACCGGGTTTTTAAACTCGGCTGCCACTTCGCGGATGATGTGGATGCTCTCGGCTTCCAGTTGTTTTAAGTGCGTCAGCGAATAGGTCGACATGGCCACAAAATGGTTAGTGGAGCGAGCAACGACTGAATGGGTAAAACGTTCTTCGGCGGCGGATCATTGACCGCTGGTAGCGCCCGGTCGGGGCCTCTCCATCTGCAAAATCACCGACTCCGACTTGGTGCCAGGCATTTTATAACCGTGGATGCGTCTGAGCCGAATACCGTGCAAAACGCCGCGGTGCCGCGCTTCGCCTCGTTCCTCGACCCAGCGTGGACCTTTAATGGCTAACAAGCGGTTGAAGCAATGCCAATAATTGTTCAACCAGTTGCACAGCTGCGTGATCGAACCGGCGGCGCGGGTGACCAGCGTGTCGAAGGTGTGTTCTTCGAGCACGTCCTGGACTCGAGCCGCATGGACGTAGATCGGCAGTTTCAGCTCCTCGACCAGCTGATCGGCAGCCCGCGCTTTTTTGCCCACGCTGTCGCACAAGCTGACCTTCAGGTCGGGACGCAAAATAGCCAGCGGGATTCCCGGAACCCCACCGCCGGTACCCACGTCCAGGATTTCTTCACCTTGCCCGAGAAAACTAGCCAGATGATAACTGTCCAGCAGATCGCGGCGGGCAAATAAGTCGTAGGTCGTGTGCCGCGTCAGGTTGATTTGCTGGTTCAGAGCCCACAGCCGGTGGCAGTATTCGTCCAGCTTTTCCAGCTTGTCGGACGAAATGTCCATTCCCAAACGAGACGCGGCCTCCGCCAGACTCTGGCTCTCAGGAGCCTCGGCCTGCCTGGCCTCGTCCTCATTGGCCTCGTCGCTTTCGCCAAGGGAATCGCTTTCGCCAATAGGCGCGCTGTCGTCAACAGGGACACTGCCGGTCGGGACGCCGCTGTTCGGCTCGCCAGCGTTCAGGTCACTGGCGTTTGGGTCACCGGGCAGATTCTCGGGCTCGTTACTCGGAACCGTCAAGCTTCAGTATCTCAACTTTGCGGAAATCGATCGGATGGCTTTCAGACTGCAGAGCAATGTACCCGCCTTTTAACATTACGCCACCCTGGGCTTGGGCCAGCTCCTTGGCGTGCGCGTCGCGCTCATCCAGTTGCGGGCTGGTGTAACTGAGGACCGTCTGGCCTTCGACGATGTGCTTGATCTCGCCCGAACCGTGCACTTCGACCTCGACGGTTACCCACTGATCGCCGTGATAGGTCTTGGACTTGGAATTGGTGCAGTGCGGCAGGAAGAGCTTGCCGTCGAGGACGACATTGGTTCCCGGCGTGCACAAATTCGCCGTCGTGCGCGGCTTTTGGCCGTCGCCGCCCAGCAATTGCACCTCGATCGAGGCTGGGAAGTCCTGGTCGACGGCCATCGTCTCGGGCTTTTCGCAGTGCAGCATCATGCCACTGTTGCGGATCGCCCAACCCGGTCCACCGGGGCATTGCTCGTCGACAAAACGATATTCGACTCGCAGCCGGTAATGGGAATATGGCTGGGTCGTGAACAAGTGACCGAACTTTTCGCCGAACTTTTCGTACTTGTCAGGGTTGTAGCGCACCTTCAGCAGGCCATCTTCCACCCGGAAGGTGTCGCCGTAATTCTCGCCCAGTTCATGGTAGCGGATCTTGGGACGCCAACCCTCCAAGTCCTTCCCATTGAACAACGGCACCCACTCCTGGCACAGTCCCGGAGCGGTCAGGAGCAGCCAGAGGACGGCCGCTGATCTGATAGCATTTGGTCCGATCACGATTGCTCACTCTCTCGTTGCCAATGGTGTAAAATCTACGGCGAATCCCGGACACGTTGACCCATCGCCAAGGCGTCGGGTAAATATGGATTCGATTATAGCGAACTCGTATCGTCGCAAAGAACTACTTTCAGAGCGCCAAGGAATGACCATGATGACCGCGAAGAACCTCGTTCGCCAGACCGGTGCGCGATTTTCGCTCGCTGTGCGCTTGCCGCTTGGCATTGGCCGGCTGTGGGTGCTGTGCGCCTTGGCCATGTGTTGTGCCCTCCTGCCCACATCCGCTTGGGCTCAGAAGAAGAGCTTGGACAAAGGGCTCGGCGGCGGACTGGACTTGGGCAGTCTCAGCGGCCTTCCCGAGGTCCCCGCCGATGCGTCAGCTACTAGCGATCAACCGATCGCCTACGCAGCTGAGTACACGTTGGCGGAGGATGGGAAGACTGGGCAGCTGCGCGTGACGGCGACGCTCGAGGCACCGTGGCATACCTACTCCGTAACCCAGCCTCCCGGAGGACCCTTGCCGACGAAAATCACCGTTCCCGGCGGGCTAGTCAAGCTGACTAAGCCCTTTGAAAGCGATTCCCAGCCGCTGATCCACCAGGAAGATGTCTATCCGGGCGTCAACATCGAAGAGCATGCCGAGCGAGTTGTCTGGACGGCTCCGTTTGACGTCGTCGGCAAGTTGAAAGCCGGCGAATCGAATTTCGAAGTCGTCGTCGATGCGTTGGTCTGCACGCCGCCGCCGGGCAGTTGCCTGCCGGTCAAGGAAACGGTCAAAGCCAAGTACGTTGCCAGTCTCAAGCAAACCGCAGTTGAGCCGGTACGCATCGCGGACTCGCATGCCGACGTGGCCGTCTATACCGAGCCGGCGGAGGTCAAGCCCGGCAGCGATGCGACGCTGGTCGTCTCGGTGCAACTGGACGATGGCTACCACATCTATCCCTTTGTCGAGGGCAGTGCAGAAACCAACTTCCGCACGCTGATCGTCCCCAAGCTGAAGTCCGACGTTCTCTTCGGAGCACCCGCGACCGACGCCGAAGTGCACGCGACCAAGTTGGGCGCGGAAGAAATTCCTTACCACATGGGCAAGGTCGAGTGGCGCATCCCCATTCGTATCCCGAGCACCGTTCGCCCAGGCGAGATGCCGGTCGAAGTCCTGATCGGATTCATGACCTGCACCGATCAGGCATGCGACCCGCCGGCCGGCGCGAGCGCCGCGGGGAACATTCGCGTTGTTTCCGCGCCCGGCGGAGAAAAGTTCCATGCTTTCCAGGTTACCGAGACGCCCTACCGCGATGTTGCCAAGCAGCCGAATCTGGCCTCGTGGGTCGATTTCAAAGCGCCCGTGAAAACGGAGCTCGCCCAAGCCCAGGTTCCCCCACCGACCGAGTCCAGCTTGGGACTGACGACGCTTCTGGCCGCGCTGGCCGGCGGATTCATCTTGAACTTCATGCCCTGCGTTTTGCCGGTGATCGGCCTGAAGGTGCTGGGCTTCGTCGAACAGGCTGGCAGCGATCGCAGCGAAGTAGTCAAGCTGAACGTAGCCTACGTGCTGGGCATATTGGCCGTCATGTGGGTCTTGGCGGGCATTACGGTCGCAACCAAGAACGCGTTCGGCTGGGGCCAGCAGTTCACGTTGATGGAATTCAAACTGGCCATGGCGGGACTGGTCTTCGCCATGGCGCTCAGTTTCCTGGGCGTGTGGGAGATCCCGATCCCAGGCTTTGCGACTTCCTACAAGTCCAGCCAGTTGATGCAGCGCGAGGGTGTTGCCGGAGCATTTGCCAAAGGGCTACTGACGACGATTCTAGCGACGCCTTGCTCGGGCCCGTTTCTCGGTTTCGTCTTCGCCGTGACGTTGACTCAGCCGCCGCTGGGTGTATTTACGATTTATACGATGGTCGGTCTGGGGATGGGGCTCCCGTTCCTGGTGCTATGCTTGCGACCCTCGCTGGTTAGAAAAATGCCCAAGCCCGGGCCGTGGATGGAAACGCTGAAAGAAGCCTTGGCCTTTCCGCTGCTTTTGACAGTCATCTACTTCGTTGCCAGCATCGGTGAAGAGTATCGCGTTGCGACGCTTTCGACGCTGATTGCGGTTTGGTTTGCGTGCTGGCTGATCGGCAAGGTTCCCGCCTATGCGCTGAAGGCGACCAAGCTCAAGGCCTGGAGCGCGGCCTTGGCCTCGATCGCAATCTGGGGCATTGTCAGCTTTACTTACTTGGGACCGACCAAGTCCGAATTGCCCTGGCAACCGTTCAGCCCAGATCGCTTGGCGACGCTGCGGTCGTCGGGCAAGACGGTGATGATCGATTTCACCGCCAACTGGTGTCTCAACTGCCAATGGAACACGCTGATGGCCATCGAAAAGCCGCGCGTGGCCGCCTTGGTCGAGAAGAACGCCGTCGTGCCGCTGCTGGCCGACCGCACGGAACCCTCGGAGGCGATCGATAAACAGATCGCCAGTCTGGGCAGCGCCACGATTCCGCTGCTGGCGATCTATCCGCCGGGCATCGATGCCGAACCGATCGTGCTCAAGGACGTCATCACCGAAAAGATGCTGCTGGAGGCTTTGAAGAAAGCCGGTCCGAGCCAGCTGCCTGGAAAAATGACATCGCTGCGAGAAGAGGAAGCCGCCAGCGAGACGCGGTGATATTGCAACAGGCATGGCAGCAGATGTTGCAGCA
>JBQCJB010000565.1:0-3598 GCA_051953155.1 Aureliella sp.
CGGCCCAGTCGCCGACGGTGAAAGTTTGCCCTTCGATGACCACTTCATCGCTGGCCGGCAGATCGGCCATCGCGCAGATGGCGATCCACTGGTCGACGTGCCCTTGGCCGATGTAGCTGCCCGGTTCGAGCAGGGCTTTCACGCCGCGTCGTCCGCTGGGCAGCATTTGTCCAGGCATCAGTTGCCAACCGCGAATGACCCCTTCATGGAAAGCGTAATCGAGGGCCGAGACCAGACCGCGATCGGGCGTTTCCACTTCCAAGGCGTGGCCGTAGCAAATCACCCCGTGCATGATTTGCCAAGCGGCATTGTCGCTGGTCGACAAACGCCGATTGTTCAAGCCGTCGGCCAGCACGCGTTCGATCCGCGCTTCCAAGTGGTGCGTGTCGACCGGAGGTGCGCTGTCGGGTTCGGCGCACAGATAATCGTCGGCGGCCAGATCGGCGGCCCACTGGCGGGGCGGGATCGGAGCCAGACGATCGCAGCCTACGTTCACCCACCCGAGACACATCGAAGCGCTAAACGCCAGTCGTCGCACAATCGTCCGCAAGACACTCACCCAGTTACAAATCGGAGATAGCAGGCGTTTCCGGTCCCGCTCGATAAAGCATCCTACGATACTTTCTCGGTCGCGCCTCCGCGAGAGCCCTTAATGACGCAATTGGACGCTGGCGCGGTGTGCCAAAAAATGCACGGGTACGCGACTTGCATCAACCAGTGTACGCGCCCATTCTCTGCCGCCCGCTATGCAATTTTGGCAGCTTGAAGAGAGTGCGGCGATCCACCGGTTCCACCTTCTGGAAACGCGCTTTTGAGGAGCTGACCAGTCAATGTTTTTCGGCGACATAATGATGTGGCTGTTTATCGCACCTGCCATCCTGCTGGCGTTGGTCGCCCAGGGAATGGTCAGTTCGGCCTATTCCCGCATGAGTCAAGTGGCGGCGCGGATGAGTGGTTTTGCGGCCGCGCGGCGAATCCTCGACGGGGCAGGGCTGCGCGACGTGCCGATCGAGGTCGTGCCTGGACATCTATCCGACCACTACGATCCGACGCACCGCGTGTTGCGGCTGAGTCCCGACGTTTACGACGGGCACTCGATGGCAGCCGTCGGCATTGCGGCCCACGAGGCAGGACACGCTTTGCAACATGCGCATCGCTATGCGCTGATGGGCCTGCGCTCGCTGGCTGTGCCGATGGCGCAGATCGGTTCGAGCATCGGCGCGATGGTCGCTTCGCTCGGGATTTTTCTGACCCTGTCGGCCATACCGGCTGGGCGGATGGTCTTGTTGGCCGGCATCGTCCTATATGCGGGCGTGGTGACCTTCCAACTGATCAATTTGCCGGTCGAATTCGATGCCTCGGCCCGAGCCAAGCGGCTGCTGGTCAGCGAGGGGATCATCCACCAAAACGAAGTGGGCAATGTGTCCCAAGTGCTCAACGCGGCCGCGTTGACGTACGTCGCCGCGACGCTGCAGTCGGTTCTCCAATTGGCCTACTTTATCTTTCGCTTCGCGGGCAGCCGCAACGACGAGTAGGGGTGCGGTCAATTTCCGCAGTTTTGCCGCCGATACGACCTCCTGTGGCCTCGGCCAGGTCCGTATAATGAGGACCCAGGCCCGAGGCCACTTTTCTGTCGTCCTTGCTCTCGAATCGCTCTCAATACGATGCTTCAAAATCAGCAGCCACGCAAACTCCAACTGACCGAGTCGGGACGCAATGGCATGCGCGCCGCCGGTCGCTTCAACGCCGAATTGATGGACTACGTGCGCGATTTCGTCCGTCCAGGCATCACGACGCTGGAAATCGATCGCCTGGTGCATGAGTACACGCTCAAGCACGGGCACACGCCCGCCACGCTCGGTTACATGGGATACACGCGCAGTTGCTGCACCAGCATCAACGACGTGATTTGCCACGGGATTCCCGACGAAACGGTGCTCAAGGACGGGGATATCGTCAATGTCGACGTGACGTCGATCGTCGCCGGCTGGCACGGCGATCAATCGGAAACGTTGCTGGTGGGCGAGGCCTCCGAGGAAGCCCGCGCCGTAACGCAGTGCGCGTTCGATTGCCTGTACCTGGCGATCGATGCGCTTTATCCCGGTTGCACGGTCAGCGTGATCGGCGATGCGATCGTGGCCGAAGCCCACAAACGAGGTTTTTCGGTGGTGCGCGAGTACGTCGGGCATGGCTTGGGACGCGAGTTCCACCAACCGCCCAATGTGCCGCACGTCCCGGACCGCCGATCGCGCCAAGAACGCTTGCTGCCGGGGACCTGTTTTACGGTCGAACCGATGATCAACGCGGGCACGCGTTTTACTCGGCTGGACAAAGCCGACGGTTGGACGGTGCGAACTCGGGATATGAAACTGTCCGCCCAGTTCGAGCATACGATCCTGATGACCGAGAATGGCCCGGAGATTCTTACTCAAACTCGCCGCGGACCGCAGCGCGGCCACAAGTTTTAAGTAAAGAAGAAGCCTCGAAAGACCAACCATCTTGGCAGCCGCCCGCGTTTCCTGGAGTGGTCCTTTGCAGATTGCGGCCGCGGCCGCCCTCTGGAGCACCAGCGGTTTCTTCGTCAAAGCCCCCTGGTTCGAAGCCTGGCCCGAGGAAAGTCGCGGATCGCTACTGGCCTTCTGGCGGAGCTTTTTCGCGCTGGTGATTCTGCTGCCGCTGGTTCGGCGGCGGAGCTGGCGATGGCAAATGGTGCCCATGGTCGCCAGTTTCTCGCTGATGATCTGGTCCTATCTCTCGGCCATGGTCTACGGGCCAGCCGCCAATGCGATCTGGTTGCAGTATTTGGCGCCGGTCTGGGTGTTGTTTCTCGCGAGGTTGTTTCTCGGTGAACAGCCGGTGCGCGACGACTGGACGATGATCGGCTTTTGTTTCGCCGGTGTCGGTCTGATCATCGCCATGGAGTTCCAGTACGGATCGATCTATGCAACCTGCCTGGGCCTGTTGTCGGGGCTTGGGTATGCCGGTGTCATCCTGTCGCTGCGGACAATGCGCGACGTCGACGCGGTTTGGCTCATCACGCTCAACCACTGCGGCGGCATTTTGTTGCTGCTTCCGTGGGTTCTGCAGAATACGCATCACGTGCCTTGGGGCAGCTACGTGGCTCTGGCGTTTTTCGGGATTATGCAGATGTCGGTTCCGTACATTCTGTTTGCCCGCGGACTGCGGACGACCGGGGCAGCCGAAGCCTCGCTGCTGACGCTGATCGAACCCTTGCTGTTGCCGGTTTGGGTGTTCGTCGCCTGGCGGCATCATCCGACCTATTCGCCGCCACCAATTTGGACCTGGATCGGCGGCGGATTGATCCTGACCGGCCTGGCCAGCCGCTATTTAAAACACCTCGTCCTGGCGACGAGATCGCGGTGAGACGCTATGCGCATCGGTGTCTTGGAGTGGACCAGCTCGAACGCATGCGGATCGTCGGCACAGTTCGACGCCTCGGTCCGACAGGAGGGCTGGGCGATGTGCCGAGCGGCCCTGCTGAGCCTGGCGGCCGGCGGGCACTGCGCGGTCGCCGTCGTGCGACCCGAGTTGGCCGACGATCCCCAGCTGCGTTCGCTAGCTGGCGACGCTCTGCAAC
>JBQCJB010000566.1:0-9284 GCA_051953155.1 Aureliella sp.
CGCTGGCTGAGCGATCTGCGACCGCTGACAACGCCGGGCTTCAGCGAATACGATACGCCACTTGCCAGCGGCGCGGTCCAAACGCTGGTCGATACGCTCTACCATCGGCAACTGCTCGACGCGATGAACGACGCGGCGGTGTATGTCGATTGCGCGGGCCGCATCCTGCACTGGAACCGCTCTGCCGAACGGATGACCGGACAAAATAGCCCGGCTGTCATTCATCAGGTTTGGACCGCTGAATTGATGGGCCTGCGGGACGAGGCGGGCAGCCGCTTGAGCGACGACCGCTGCCCGATGCGCGAGGTTTTTAATAATCGCGTCCACGTCATGCGGCGGGCCGAAGTCTCGCACCGCGACGGACGAGTCTTCAAAGTTAATCTGCAGGTCTTGCCCGTCATCAACAGTCGCCGCGAGTTTTCCGGAGCGATCCTGCTGGTGCGCGACTCCAGCATTCAGGTCAGCCTGGAACAACGCGTGCGGTCGCTGCACGAACGGGCGACACGCGATCCGCTGACCGGGATCAGCAACCGTGCGGAACTAGATCGTCGCTTGTCCGAGTTCGTGCCCGAGCGGTTGCAATCGGGTGAACCGGGCAGCCTGATCATCTGCGACATCGATCACTTCAAAAACATCAACGATACCTTCGGGCACCAAGTCGGCGATGAAGCTCTGGTCGTCTTCGCCAGCATCCTCGAGGAATTGGCTCGCGAGACCGACATGGTCGCCCGCTACGGCGGCGAAGAATTCGTCGTCATGTGCGGCAACTGCGACAACGCCACGGCGACGGCTCGAGCCGAGGAGATGCGCCGCGCGGTCGAACATCGCTCGCTGCCGTCGCTGCGCGGCGCCAGCATGACGGCCAGCTTCGGCGTGACCGAGGTCCAGGCCGGCGATACCGACGAGACCTTTTTGGCCCGCGCCGACCGAGCCCTGTTGCTGGCCAAACAGACCGGACGAAATCGCGTCGTTCAGCTCGGTTCGGGCCAGCCTGAATTCCGTGGCCCGGACACCAACCGGGGCTGGCGCGGTTGGTTCCGCAAACGCAGCGCGAACAATTCGTCGATCATCGAGCGCGAGTTTCTCACGGCGGTCCCGGTCGACGTTGCGGTGGAAAAACTCAACGGCTTTATTAACGATCACAAGGCGACGATCCTCAGTATCGAAGGGGATCAGGCGACGCTGCAAATCAACACTCGCCAAAGCTCGCGACAGCGGCGGCAAGCCGACCGCCCGGCGCGAATGATCGTCGTCGTCCAGTGGAGCAAAATCGCCATCGGTGGTCGGCACGGCATGCTGCAGACCAAGACGCGTTTGAAGATCAGCGTCGCTTCGGCCGAGTTTCGCGACCGCCGCATGGCCGCTCTTCTGGAACAGGCCATGCAGGTCATGCACTCGCTGGTCGCGTATCTCGGTGCTCAAGAACTCGACGCGAAAACTCGGCAAAAAATCGTCGAAACGCCCCCGGCTGACGCTGGCCAGGACCCCTGATTTGCTCTCGCTGGGGAGGTTGTCAGAATCGCCAAATGCCCTTATCGTGCAGGGCTTGCGCAGTGGTGACAACTTTTTCTCACGGGAGTATCTGCTATGCCTTATGAATTGCCAAAACTGCCTTACGCCTACAACGCGCTCGAGCCGCACATCGACGCGCAGACGATGGAAATCCATCACACCAAGCATCATCAGGCATATATCACTAAGGTCAATGAGGCCATCGCGGGCACATCCTTTGACGGTATGCCGGTCGAAAAACTGATCGCCGACCTGGCGGCCGTGCCCGAAGATAAACGCACGATCGTCCGCAACCATGGCGGCGGCCATGCCAACCACTCGTTCTTCTGGACGATCATCGGTCCGTCAGCCGGTGGCAAACCAAGCGGCGAAGTGGCCTCGGCAATCGACTCGGCCTTTGGATCGTTCGACAAGTTCAAGGAAGCCTTCGCCAACGCAGCCGCCGGACGCTTCGGCAGCGGTTGGGCTTGGCTGGTCGCCGAAGGAGGCAAACTCTCCGTCGGTTCGACCGCCAATCAAGACAGTCCGCTGATGGGCAAATCAATTGCTGGCATTAGCGGCACGCCCCTCCTGGGCCTCGACGTGTGGGAGCACGCCTACTATCTGAAGTACCAGAATCGTCGTCCGGAATACATCACCGCCTTCTGGAATCTGGTCAACTGGAACGAAGTGGCTCGCCGGCTGAAAGAAGCCAAGTAGGACCAGCGGCGACTCTCACTATTTCGAAAGGCATGCCGAAGAAGGGTTGTCGCGGCATGCCGTTTTTCTTATGGTCGACGCCGTACTCAGCCACTGCGTGAAGGGATCGGGCAGTGGCCGATCGCGCTCTCTCGAGACCCACTGATTCGGTAAACGGAAGAATCGCAGCATGGAAGCCAGTTGCCAGCCCGCAATCGCCCCTGCGCCGCACGGCGGAGCCACGCCGGAAGCCATTGATGCCGCTCTGCGGCGCTCGACCGAATGGTTGTGGGCTCGGCAGGCTCCAGAAGGTTACTGGTGCGCCCTGCTCGAGGGCGATTCGATCCTCGAGAGCGAAACGATCCTCCTGCATGCCTATCTGGATCGCATGCACGAGCCGCGGGTCGAGCAAGCGGCCCGGGCGCTGGAGCTGAGTCAGAATGCCGATGGCGGGTGGGGCATGTATCCGGATGCTCCGCTGGAAATCAGCGCCAGCGTCAAAGCCTACTTCGCGCTGAAACTCTGCGGACGTTCGGCCAATGCGCCGCACATGCTCAAGGCTCGGCAAGCGATTCGAGCCGCCGGCGGTGCCGATCGCGTCAACAGCTTCACGCGTTTCTATTTGGCGCTGCTCGGTCAGATCGGTTACGAACACTGCCCAGCGGTTCCCCCGGAAGCGGTCCTGCTGCCCAAGTGGTTGCCGATCAACCTCTATCGCATCAGCGCCTGGTCGCGAACGATGGTCGTGCCGCTGGCGATCATGTGGGCGCACCGTCCGGTGCGGCAGCTACCGCCTGAACATGGCATCGAGGAACTGTTCGTCAATCTGCCCCATCAGTGGCCCGCGCTGCGCAGTCCGGCGCTGCCCCCCGAACCCAAGCTCTTCTCCTGGGAAACCTTGTTCCGCTGGGGTGATCGGCTGGTCAAGTTCCTAGAACGCAATCGCATTCGGCCGCTGCGCAAACTGGCGCTGCGACGAGCCGAGCAGTGGATGGTCGACCGCTTCGTCGATAGCGACGGACTGGGAGCGATCTTTCCGCCGATCGTGTGGAGCCGCATTGCGCTCGAGTGCCTGAAATACGACTCAGCCTCGGCCGAAGTCCGTTACTGCGACGAACAGCTCGATGTGTTGGTCACGTCGGCGGACGACGATTCGCACATCCGCGTCCAGCCCTGCCAGTCGCCCGTTTGGGACACGACGCTGGTTGTGCGAGCCTTGGACGCAGCCGGCATTTCGAGCGATGATCCGCACCTGCAGGCGGCCACCGGCTGGATCTTGCAAAAACAAGTCACTCGCCCCGGCGATTGGTCCCAGCGATCGAAGGTTGAACCGGGTGGTTGGTTCTTTGAGTTCCATAACGAGTTCTATCCGGACGTCGATGACACGATCATGGCGCTGATGGCCCTGCGCACGCAGTTGGGGCAGACGGGCGACGTCCAGGTTGCTCGGCTCGACTCGCTCGCCTCGGCGCATCAGTGGCTGGCCGAGCACCAGAGCATCCGCACCGCCGCCGAGAAGGGACTGGCTTGGGTGCTGTCGATGCAGAACCGCGATGGCGGCTGGGGAGCATTCGATCGCGACAACGACGCCGAGTTTTTGTGCGCGGTGCCCTTCGCCGACCACAATGCCATGATCGATCCGAGCACTCCCGATATCACGGCCCGCGTGCTGGAGGCCTTGGCCGATTGGGATTACCGCCAAGGGCATCCGGCGGTCGACCGCGCTCTGGCCTATATCCGCAAGACACAAGAGAGCGACGGCAGTTGGTTCGGCCGCTGGGGCGTCAATCACATCTACGGCACCTGGCAAGTCCTGGTGGGCTTGGCCCGCATTGGTGTGCCGCTGGACGAAGCGATCATGCGTCGCGGCGCCGACTGGCTCGAAGCGGTGCAGCAGTCCTGCGGTGGCTGGGGCGAGACGCCCGCTTCGTACGACGATCCCTCGCTGCGCGGGCAGGGGCCCGTGACCGCATCGCAAACCGCCTGGGCGTTGCTGGGGTTGATCGCGGCCGGCCGCGCGGAGTCGCCGTCGGTCCAGCGCGGCGTCGACTACCTGCTCAAGTCGCAAACCGGCGACGGGACCTGGCAGGAAAGGGAATTCACCGGCACCGGTTTCCCGCGGGTCTTCTATCTGAAGTACCACATGTACCCGCACTACTTCCCAATGTTGGCCTTGGGCATGTACGGTCGCGCCGCTTGGGGGCTCGATTGGAACCGCGCCCAGTCGCAGCATCGCTCGCTTTGGCCACGTCTGGCTGCCCAGTCCGCTAACCACAGGTAAACCGCTCATGAGTGTTCCGATTCGGCAAACCGTTGCGGTCCTGTCGCACGTCTGGAAAAACCGGCTGGCCGGCAACAACCGCTATCCGCTGGTCTTGATGCTCGAGCCGCTGCTGCGCTGCAATTTGGCCTGCGCTGGCTGTGGCAAGATCCAGCATCCGACGGAAGTGCTGCGGCGGCATCTGTCGGTGGACCAGTGCCTGGACGCCGCCGAGCAATGCGGCGCGCCGATCGTTTCGATCCCCGGCGGTGAACCGCTGTTGCATCCGGAGATCGAGCATATCGTTGCCGGACTGGTCGCCCTGAAACGCTTCGTCTATCTCTGCACCAACGCAATCAAGCTGGAAGAGTCGCTGGAGAAATTTACTCCTTCGGCTTACCTGGCCTTCTCAGTGCATTTGGATGGCCCTCGGCAATTGCACGACGCGTCGGTCTGCCGTCAAGGCATCTATGACAAAGCGATCGCCGCGATCCGCGCCGCCCGGGCCGCGGGTTTCCGCGTCACGACCAACACCACCATCTTTTCGCATACCCGCGCCGAAGATCTGGCCGAACTGTTCGACGTGCTGACCGAACTGGGTGTCGAGGGCATGATGGTCTCGCCCGGCTTTGCGTACGAGAAGGCTCCGGACCAACAGCATTTTCTCAGCGATCGCCAGGCGACGAACCTGCTCGACGACGTGCTGCAAAGTCCGCGGGCCAAAGCCTGGCGGTTCAACCAGTCGCCGCTTTATCTGCAGTTCCTGCGCGGTCGCTGGAGCATGGACTGCACGCCTTGGGGCAGCCCGACGTACAACCTCTTCGGTTGGCAGCGTCCGTGCTACCTGATCGACGAAGGATACGCCGCCAGCTTCGGCGAACTGCTCGAAACGACCGACTGGTCCGGCTATGGTCACCGCTCGGGCAATCAGAAGTGCAGCCAGTGCATGACGCACTGCGGCTTTGAACCGACAGCCGTTGCCCAGACACTCTCGTCGTGGCAAGGCTTGGGAGCCACGATCCAAGCCATGCTGCGACCGCACAGTCTGCGCCCAGTAGCCCGCCAAAGCGCCTCGAACGCTCGCGAGTCTGCCGCCGGTGGTTCGCGTTCCGGTGAACTGGTTCAAATCCAGGCCCCGCGCGACCGGAAAGCGGGCTAAAGCTACTGCGTCTCTCGATCGGCGTCCCTCGCTGGACGGTCGCTCGCACCGCCCTCGCAAATTAAAGGAATGCACGCTGGCTACGGGACGAGCGGAGCAGGGGGGAGGCGTCGTGCTGATCCAGACGGCCCTCGAGCAGGAGTTTCGCGCCGTCGTCTCGGCGCTGGAGGCCGCTGGACCAGCCGGCACGGGAGAGCGCATGGTCAGGGGAGCCATCGCCGGGCGTGCGTGCCTCGTCGTTCGGACCGGTATTGGGCCGCGGCAAGCCACCCGTCATGTCACGGCTGCCTTGGAAACTCTCCAGCGCTCGGATTTGGTGGTCTCGATCGGTCTGGCCGGCGGGCTCGCTGCCGAGGCGCGTCTCGGGCAGCGGTTCATCGTCGCGCGAGTTCACACGCCAGTTCCTCTGGACGAAAGCGAACCTCGGACCCTCTCGGCGGCTCTTCATCGTTTGGCTCCCGATTTTCGACAGCGGTACCCGGAGGTCGATCTCGTGACCCTCGCCGATCCGGCGCTCGACCCGGGATCGAAAGAGGAATTGGCCCGGCGGTGGTCGGCGGGCCTGTGCGACATGGAAACCTACGCGGTGGCGGCCGTGGCGGAGAAACGGGGCGTGCCGTGGCTGGGGGCTCGCCTGGTCAGCGATACGGCGGGCGAGAGGCTCGCGGCTTGGATGCTCCGGTTACCGGAACTGGTCGAGCGGCGCGACTGGCTCGGGCTCGCCCGCCAACTCGGCACCCATCCCCAAGACTTGCCCAGGCTGATAGGCTTGGCATACCGTATGAGAAACCTCGAGCGTCAGCTGTCTCAATTCATCGTTGAATTCATTCTTAATGTCGTCGAATCCTGAAGGCCTGGACCCGCTGAGCGACGTGCTCATCCGAGACCGGCATCGTCTGCGCTCGCAGTTCCACCGCCTGCGTGCAAAGCTGCCCACTGGCGCAAGCGACGCGCTCCTGGGCGGAACCTTCGCTGGTGAATCTTTGCCGCCGCAGATCGAGGCGGAGCTAGCCCGATGGAGGGCTCAAGTCGAGACCTCGCGGGCGGCCGTGGCCGAGCGCGCCGCCTCGATCCCGTCGATGAGCTACGATCCCGAATTGCCGATCACAGCCCGCATATCGGAGATTGCGGAATTGATTCGCACCCGGCAGACAGTGATCGTCTGCGGCGCGACCGGCTCGGGCAAAAGCACCCAGTTGCCAAAAATCCTGCTGGAGGCGGGCTTCGGCCGGCGCGGTTTCATCGGCCACACGCAACCGCGACGCCTGGCCGCGCGGGCCGTGGCCATGCGGTTGTCCGAGGAGCTCGGTTCGCGACTGGGCGAGCGGGTCGGTTTCAAAATTCGCTTCACCGACAAGACGGTTCCGACGACGCTGGTCAAACTGATGACCGACGGTGTGCTGCTGGCCGAAACGCAGTCGGACCGCTTTCTCGACCAGTACGAAGCCTTGATCATCGACGAGGCCCACGAGCGCTCGCTGAATATCGACTTCCTGTTGGCCTACTTGAAACGTCTGCGCGCCAAACGCCCCGATCTGAAACTGATCATCACGTCAGCGACGATCGATCCCGAGAAGTTCGCCGAGCATTTCGCCGATGAACTTGGTCCAGCTCCGATCATCGACGTCGAGGGACGCACTTATCCGGTCGAGGTGCGTTACGCGGAGGTCGACGACCTGGCCGACGAAGGCGACTCGGCGCTGCCCGTGGCGCCGACCGACGGCACGCCGCTGACGGCGCTGGCGCGGGCGATCGATCAGTTATGCGCCGAAGGCCCGGGGGACATCCTGGTTTTCCTACCGACCGAGCGCGACATTCGTCTGGCCGCCAAATACCTACGCGGCTGGATGACGATGCAAGGCAGACTCGCGCAGGTCGAGCTCCTGCCGCTGTATTCGCGGCTGAGCGAAGCTGAACAGAATCGCATCTTCCGTTCGCACTCGCAGCGGCGGATCGTGCTGGCGACCAACGTGGCCGAATCGTCGCTGACGGTGCCCGGTATTCATTACGTGGTCGACACCGGCGTGGCGCGGATCAGTCGTTATGCGCCGCGGCAACGCGTGCAGCGCTTGCCGATCGAAGCCATCTCGCAGGCGTCGGCCGACCCGCGCGCCGGCCGCTGCGGTCGTTTGGCGCCGGGCGTGTGCATACGTCTCTACAGTCGAGAAGACTACGAGTCGCGTTCGCAGTTCACGACGCCGGAAATTCGCCGCAGCGATCTAGCGGCCGTGTTGCTGCAGTGCGCCGCTCTCGGACTGGGCGCCTTGGTCGATTTGCCGCTGCTCGATCCGCCGACGCCCGAAGCGGTGCGCGACGGCGAGAGAACCTTGCGGGAGATCGGGGCACTGGATGCCGACGGACGCCTGACCCCGGTGGGCCGCCAACTGGGCAAGTTGCCCTGCGACCCGCGCGTGGGCCGGATGCTCTTGGCGGCGCACGAGCAGAACGTGCTCAACGATGTTCTGGTGATCGCCGCGGCGCTCGAAGCTCAAGACGTGCGGCTCAGGCCCGCCGGTCACCAAACCGCGGCCGACGAAGCCCAGCAAGAATTCCGCGATCCCCACAGCGATTTTCTGAGCCTGCTCAGGTTGTGGCACTTCTACGAGCGGCTGCGCAGCTCGCTCAGCCGTTCGCGCCTGGGCAAGGCGCTCGAGCAGAAGTTTCTCTCGCTGCAGCGCTATCGCGAATGGTCCGACATCGTGCGGCAGCTCAAGGAGATGCTCGCCAACGCGGGCTACAAAGTCGGCGCGCCGCACATTCCCCTCGCGCCGCTGGAAAAGGATCCCAGCGCCGGCGGCAGCGATGCCCAGCCCAGCGAATGGAACGATTCGGTTCCCAGTTCGGCGTCACAGTCGCGGCGCCTGAGCCGCGGACGCGATCGTCGCCCGCCGGCCGCCGCAGCCCGCCCGGCACCGCGGCAGCGCCCCGAAGGCTACGACGCGATCCATCAAGCCTTGCTGACCGGACTGCTCAGCGGCGTCGCCACGCTGGGCGACAACCGGCAATATCAAGGAGCCGGTGGGCTGACGTTCGCACTCTGGCCCGGGTCGGGTTTGTTCCAGCGCACGCCGAAATGGATCATGGCTGCGGAGGTGCTCGAAACGACGCGCCGCTATGGACGCACGCTGGCCGAGATCGATGTCGCCTGGGTCGAAAAACTGGCTCAGCCGCTGCTGAAACACAGTTACAGCGATCCGCACTGGAGCCGCAAGGCGCAGGCCGCCATGGTCTATCGCCGCAGCACCCTCTATGGCTTGCCGATTGTCGAACGGCGGCAGACGCCACTGGCGCCGATCGATAGCGCGATGGCTCGCGATCTATTCATCACGCACGCCCTGGTGCAAGGAGAATCGCAGTGCCGCGAAAAGTTTTTGCTCCACAACCAACGAGTTCTCGCTGAACTGCAGGAACTGGCCGAACGGTCGCGCCGCCGCGACCTGCTGGTCGATCCTTTCGCGCTCGAGCAGTTCTACGCGCAGCGTTTGCCGGCCGAGGTCGTCGATCTGCCGTCGCTCCGGCGTTGGATTTCGCAGCATGCGGGCACGCCAGAGGAACAATCGCTGTTTCTCAAGCCCGAGGATGTGCTGGGGCATGCCTTCGACGAACCGCCCAAAGACCATTTTCCCGATCAGCTGAGCGTGGGGCCGACGCGGCTGCCGCTGAGCTACCGCTTTC
>JBQCJB010000567.1:0-2230 GCA_051953155.1 Aureliella sp.
CCCCTCGCTCCGCTTCGGGGAGAGGCAGGCTCGGTAGTCAGCAGTCAGGCTCGATAAAGCGAGAAAGAAACCCGGTCTCCCCCTCGCCCCGCTTCGGGGAGAGGCAGGCTCGGTAGGCAGCAGACAGGCTCGATAGAGCGAGAAATAAACCCGGTCCCCCCTTCGCCCCGCTTCGGGGAGAGGCAGGTTCGGTAGGCAGCAGACAGGCTCGATAGAGCGAGAAATAAACCCGGTCTCCCCCTCGCCCCGCTTCGGGGAGAGGGGGCTGGGGGGTGAGGGGCAGCAGCACCACAAAGCTCAATTGTCGGCGCGTAGCCACAAAGCCACAGCCCAGTCAACTCCAGAGCGTGCCCCAAAAGGCACGCTCTTTGTCTTTATCGCGGCGCTCACCCTAACCGGCTTTGCCGGTGAACTTGAGCATATTGAGAAACGCATCGCGGGCTGCGTCGGCGTCGACTTGGTTGGCGATTTCCATGGTGGCCCGCGCCGGCCGGGTGGCCCGGCGGTCGACGACCAGCATGCCGCGAGTCAGCTCGCCGGTGGTCTCGACATCGGCCGCCATCTCTTCGGCTTCGAAGAGCATCGGCTCAAGCAGCAGCAGCACCGGCATGACGGCTTGCAGCGAAATCGTTTCCTGACCCAGGTACTGCCGCGAGGTGCGGAACAGGTGGGGCAGGATCGTGTGCATGACCGAGCCTGCTTTGGTGTACTTAGGCGGCAACTCTTCGAGCAATTCCCAGCCGAAGGTCAGCCGCTCGCTGACTTCCAGCGGCACGAGCGACTTGGTCGTCGGCGACTGGAGCACGGCTTGTGCGCTGACGGGATCGAAGTGCAAATTGAATTCGGAGACGGCTGAGACGTTGCCGTTGCCGGTCGTCGAACCGCCGGCGATGACGATGCGGTCGACCAGGCTGACGGCGGCTGGGTCGCGGGCCAGGGCCTTGGCAATGCCGCTCAGGGGGCCGGTCGCGACCAGCGTTACTTCGCCGGGGTTGGCCCGCAGTTGCTCAGCGATCAGCTTATCTGACGGCATTACGTGTTGCCGCGAGGTCGGCGCCCAGCGCGCGTTGCCCAGGCCGTCTTCGCCGTGCAGCAGCGTCGCATTGGAGACCGCCGCTCCCAGTTCCGGATCGGTCGCCGCCCCGATACGCGGCATGCGGGGCGGATCGAGCCGCTCGACGATCGACAGCAGGTTCTGCGTGCTCTGTTCGCCGTCGACAGTGCCGGCACAGGCGGTAACGGCCAGCACGTCCAGCCGCGGGTCGAACAGTGCCAAGGCCAGTGCGACTGCGTCATCGATTCCGGGGTCGCAGTCAAAAATGATTTTCCGTGCCATATGACCGTTTCTTGTCGAGCTTCCTAGGTGCTGGCTGTCACATCGAGCCGTGTTACAGTGTATTCTGAAACCCAACGGCACTTGCCGCAAGTCGGTGCAGTTGCCGCGCCGGCTGCCTGGAATTCGTTTTGCCTACATCGACCGCCGCTGGTGCGGAACCAATTGTCTTATGCTCGTCGCCGAACGCCACGCCATTGAAACGCTCGAGCGCGGCCGCGATTTGCCGCGCGATCTGGTCGAAGCCGTCATCGAGCGGATGCTTAGCGGCCAGTCGTCGCCGGCCGACATGCGCGACTTCCTGGTCGGCCTCCAGCGCAAGGGAGAGACCGTTGACGAACTGGTCGGCGCGGCCCAGGCGATGCGGCGAGCCATGGTTCGGATCGAGAGCGACTTTCCGATCGTCATGGATACCTGCGGCACCGGCGGCGACGGTTCGCAGACGTTCAACATCAGCACAGCGGCGGCGATCGTGATTGCGGCTGCCGGCGTGCCGGTGGCCAAGCACGGCAATCGACGCGTCACCAGCAGCACCGGCTCGGCGGACGTGCTGGCCGAACTGGGCATCAATCTGGACGCACCCCCCGCGGTGGTCGAACGCTGTTTGAATGAGCTGAAGTTGTGCTTCTGTTTTGCCCAGCGATTTCATCCGGCGATGAAGCACGTGGCGGAGGTCCGTCGCTCACTGACTGGCCCGACGATCTTCAATCGCTTGGGTCCGCTGTGCAATCCAGCCGGGGCCAACCGTCAGGTGTTGGGCGTCGGTGGCCACGAACTGCAGCTGAAACTGGCTGCCGCTTTGGAGCGGCTCGGTACGGATCGCTCGCTGGTCGTCCGCGGCGAGGATGGCGTCGACGAAGTGACGCTCGAGGGGGCGACGGTCGTCTTGGAAGTTGG
>JBQCJB010000568.1:0-5172 GCA_051953155.1 Aureliella sp.
TTGCGGTATTCTGCCCATATCGGCCTGGGCGAGGTTCAGTGATGACATCTTTCCGCGCACGAGTTGCCGTTCTCTTCATAGCTCTGCTCCTGCTGATTGCCTGCGCTGCTGCACAATCCGATAGCGATCAGTCTCAAACCACCGACCAGAATCAATCATCTGATTCGACAACCCAGTTAAGCGACCAGTCGGGCGGCACCAAACTGACCGCGCCGCAACTGTTTCCCGAAAAGACGCTTGCCTACATCCGCATCGACAACGTCAAGGAACTCAAGGACGCGCTGGATCGATCGTCGGTCGGCCGGCTGGCCAAGGACGACCAGATCCGACCGATCCTGGCCGAGTTCTATGGCTCGCTGGTCAACAGCACTGACAAGATCCGCGAGAATCTCGGATTGAACTTGGACGAGATTCTAGCGATCCCGACCGGCGAACTGGCCGTAGCCCTGCTGCCGAG
This sequence comes from Aureliella sp., assembly GCA_051953155.1. Taxonomy (GTDB): domain Bacteria; phylum Planctomycetota; class Planctomycetia; order Pirellulales; family Pirellulaceae; genus Aureliella. The sequence goes on from JBQCJB010000568.1 coordinate 458, forward strand.
CGACCAATTGCGGCGACAGGGCGAAGGGCGAAGCGGAGACCGCAGCGAAGCCCGCGGTCAGAGACGCGGCGAAGAGTCCAACGGTGATGACCAGCGGCCCGAATCGGAAGAGCAGGTCAACCGCCCGAGCATCGCCGTGATGATGGATGCCGGGGAAGAGATTTCGGGCGTGCAAGTCATCCTGGATCGCATGCAGCAATCGATGGACGAGAGGATGGTCCACACCGAAACCAAGCTCGGGCCGCTGACGCTGCATCAATTCGTCAATCCCGAGCGAGCCAACCAGCGCTTTGGCTACTTTATCGACCAGGGAGTTTTCATCGGCTGCAGCGATCTGGTCGGTCTGGAACGGCTGGCCACGCGCTGGACCGGCGGCAATGTCCAGTGGGCTCCGCTGGCGGAGAATCGGCGCTTCACTTCGATCATGGGGCGCTGCGTCGGCACGCAAGGGGAGCGACCGCAGATTTCGTTCTTCGCTGACCCGCTGTCGATCGCCCGGTAGCTGACGCCTCCATCGGCCTCTGCGAACCTGGCCTTTGCGATGCTGCCCGCCTTGGGACTGGACGATATTCAGGCGATCGGTGGCAGTTCGATCATCTCTCCGCCAGACTTCGATTCGATCAGCCACTTCCATGTGCTGCTGGGAACGCCGCGGCGGGCAATTCTGGCGCTGATTCGTCCCAAGTCGGGCTCGACGACTCCGGAGAATTGGGTCCCCGCCTCGGTCGGCACCTATTCGACGATCAATTGGGATGCCGCGTCGACGCTCAAGGCGGTCGAGCAGCTGTACGATGAGTTTCGCGGCCCCGGGGCGATGCAGCAGGAAGTCTTCGACCGCGTTTCGCAGCGGCTGAAACTAGATTTCAAAAAGGACGTGCTCGATAACCTCGAAGGACGCTTTACGTTGTTTCAAGGTTTCGTGCGGCCGGTGCGGATCAACAGCGGTTCGAACGTTTACGGCATCCGCCTGCGCAACCCGCAGCGATTTCAAAGCGACGTGCTACCGAAAATAATGGAATTGGTCGGCCAGCGTCAGGAGGTCAGCACCGAGCGGATCGGACGCTTGCAAGTACAAGTCTTCGTGCCGCGCGGCCAGCGCGAGGGTTCGGCGCTCCGCCAACCCGAAATCTGCACGACGATGATCGACGATTACCTGGTCATCTCCGACAGCCGATTCATGATGCAGGAGATCGCCTCGTGCTTGAACAACATCGATAACCAATTGAGCCAGGCGCTCGACTTCCAACTGATCTCCGACCGGATCCAGGCGCAGCTGCAGGACAAACCCTGCTCGGCGCTCTCCTATTCCAGACCGGAAGAATCGCTGCAGTTGTTCTACGAGTTGGCCCGCGACCCGGCCAATCGCGACCGACTGCGGCAAGTCGCGTCGAACAACGGATTTTTCAAAGCCCTGCTCACGGCTTTGGACAATCACAAACTGCCCGAGTTTTCGGTCATCGCCAAATACCTGGCACCAAGCGGCGGTTTTCTGGTCGAAGAAGAAACCGGGCTGCACTATATGTCCTTCTCGCTCCGCCGCGAGTAATCTAGGGCGCTTTGGCACAAGTAATTCGCGTTTAAGGCACATGTGAAGCACGACCGTTTTCAAACTGGTCAGTCAGTGTTTCGCATCACCCTTCGCGGAGACTGCCATCTGAAAGTGGTTGGAACCGCAGCGGGCCAAGCAGCTGCGCGTCAAAACGATGTAAAAACGCCGCTGGAGACGTCGGCTAGGGATGACTGCGACGGCGTGCTTCCTACGCCGACGTCGTTCGAGACTGGTTCAACAACCATGCGTCAACCCTTTGACCCTAGAGGTTTGCCAATCTATGGTGATGCAGTGAGTGCCTTTAACGCGAATTACTTGTGCTAACTGTTTAGGGCGCTTTGGCGAGTAGTAACACTCGCTGGTCACCAGTGCTTGGGAAGGGCAGTCCGATGAACGCGCGTCGACTTTGGATTCTTGCATGGTTGAGTTTGGCTTTGCCGTTCTCGAGCGCAGCGGCTCAAGTCGCCGGCTACCCGGAACTCAGCCCCGAGGACTGGCCCTGGTGGCGCGGCCCGAGCCGTGATGGAGTCGTGCACAGTCAGAAATCGTATCCGACCGAGTGGGGACCTGAAAAAAACGTCGCCTGGACAGCCCCGATTCCCGGCCGCGGCAACGGCTCGCCGATCGTCGTCGGCGAGCGCGTTTACCTGGCCACCTGCGATGAGACCAGCGGCAGCCAAAGTCTGATCGCCTTGGACCGCCGATCGGGTCAGCCAGTGTGGAACACGCGGGTGCACTCCGATGGGGCAATGCGCAAAAACCCTCGCTCCACCGGCGCTTCGAGCACCCCGGCCTGCGACGGCGAGCGGGTGTTCATCAACTTTGCCAACCATGACGCAATCGTCACCACCGCTTTGTCGACCGACGGCAAGATTCTTTGGCAAACCAAGATCACCGACTACCAGATCCACCAAGGCTACGGTTCCTCGCCGGCGCTGTACGGTGAACTGGTTCTCGTTTCAGCCGATACCAAAGGTGGCGGCGCGATCGCGGCCTTGAATCGCCAGACCGGCAAACCGGTTTGGAAACGCGACCGCCCCTCGGATCCGAACTATCCCTCGCCTATCGTTCTGACCATCGGTGGCCGCGACCAAGTGCTGATGACCGGCTGCAACCTGGTGACCAGCCTCGATCCAACAACCGGTCAGACGCTGTGGGAAACCGCCGGCGCGACGACCGAATGCGTCACCAGCACTGTCACCGACGGCGTTCACGTGTTCACCTCCGGCGGATATCCCAAGAACCATGTCTCGGCCGTCCTCGCCGATGGCTCCAGCAAACTGGCCTGGGAGAACAAGGAACGCGTCTACGTGCCCTCGATGCTGATCAAAGACAAGTATTTGTACGCTGTGGAAGATGCCGGCTTCGCCGTTTGCTGGGAAGCCGCAACCGGCAAGGAAATGTGGAAACACCGCCTGGGCGGCAACTATAGCGCTTCCCCAGTGCTAGTAGGCGATGCGATCTACGCCACCAGCGAAGCAGGCCAGACGACCATCTTCAAGGCCGATCCCACCGAGTATCAGTCGATCGGCGAGAAGAACAAACTGGGCGACGAAGTCTTTGCGACCCCGACCTTCTCGGGCGGACAGATATTCATGCGGATCGCCAACCTTTCGGCCGACCAGCGTCAAGAACAACTCGTGTGCATCCAAGGAAAGTAGTCGTTGCGGTGGTGCGCTGGTGAGGTTGGTTGGCGGGGAGGGGCGTCGAGGGATGACAGGCGCGACGGGTTGGTAGTTCAACAAAGTGATGGGCGGAAGGGGTTGGTAGTTCAAAGAATGACAGGCGGGGTGGGGTTGTAGTTCTAAGAATGACAGGCGGGACGCCTGTCCTACTAAGAGGTGACAGGCGGGGGGAAGGGTCTATAATGACCGTGCTGCTCGATTGCCCCCCGAACCTCCTGCCAGGTTGATCCATGTTCCCGTTTGCCCGCCGACTTGCCATCATCGCGACCTTCCGCGTCGTTGGGCTGGCCGCTTTGCTGCTTCTGGGGTGCGTGCTCGAGCCGCCTCCGGCCGCAGCAGACGAAGTCGACTTTGCGACGGCTATCCAACCACTGCTGGCCAAACGCTGCTTTTCGTGCCATGGTCCCGACAAGCAGGAAGGGAGTTTGCGGCTGGATCGCCGCGAGTCAATCGTCGGACAGGTCGATAGCGGCCTGGTACCGGTCGTCCCCGGTCACAGCGATCAAAGCGAGCTTCTGCGCCGCGTCCTCAGCAGCGATGAATCGGAGCGGATGCCCCCCGAAGGTCCGCCGCTGAAACAGGATCAGATCGAATCCCTGCGGCAGTGGATCGACCAAGGTGCTGCCTACGCACCGCACTGGGCCTTTCGACCGGTGCAGCCGCGCACGCCGCCCTCGGTCGCTCACGCCGAGCGCGTCGGCCAGCCGCTGGATGCCTTTCTCCAGCAGCGATTGGAGTCCAAGGGCTTGCAGTTGTCGCCCCTCGCCACTCCCGAGGCGCTCATTCGCCGCGTGTATCTCGACACGCTCGGCATACCACCGGCGCCCGAAGAGCTGGCCCGGTTGAAAGCGAACTGGAGCGAAGAGACGTACGTGCGGCTGGTCGATCGCTTGCTGGCCGATCCGGCGATGGGCAATAACTGGGGACGGCACTGGTTGGACGTGGTGCGCTATGCCGAGACGAACAGTTTCGAACGCGACGGTGCCAAGCCCAATGCGTGGAAGTACCGCGACTACGTCATCCGCGCGATCAATAGCGACAAGCCCTACGATCGCTTCATTCGCGAACAGGTCCCCGGCGACGAACTGGAACAGGTCACTCCGGAAACTCTCACGGCGACCGGCTTCTACCGCTTGGGGATCTGGGACGACGAACCGGCCGATCCACTGCAAGCTCGCTTCGACGAATACGACGACATCGTCAGCACGCTGGGGCAGGCGTTTTTGGCGCTGACGTTCAACTGCGCCCGCTGCCACGACCACAAGATCGATCCCATTCCGCAAACCGACTACTACGGTCTGGTCGCCTTCGTGCGCGATGTGACCAGCTATGGCTCGCGCGGCGACCAAGCCTCTAACAGCCAGATCGACGTCTCGGGCCAGAACTTGTCCGCCAAATTCGACGAGCTCCAGGCCAAGGTGCGCGAGTTGAGCAAACGCCTTCGGCAAATGGAACAAGAGGCCATCGTCAAGATGCCGGCC
>JBQCJB010000569.1:0-2352 GCA_051953155.1 Aureliella sp.
GCGCCGGACGCGGCCTTAAGACGAAACGCTGGAACTGTTTTGCCCAGTCGCGGATCGAGCACCACTTCGGGCGGCGCGACGAAGTAACGCACGAACTGATCGAGCGGCTCGACCGGTACCTGCCACTGGCTCCACGAGACCGGCGCGCCCGGCTGGGGATCGTCCAGTTCAATGCTCAGATGGATATCGGAGATGCGGGGGTCGGCCAACATGGCTGGCGGCAGATTCGCCGTCGGCAGCTCGACGCGCCTGAGCAGCGAGGTTTGCGAGTCGATCCACAAACGCACTTTGGCTTCGCCGCGCATGATCTTGATGATATGGAAGCTGCGTCCATGTTCGCTTCCTTGGCCGTCGAGCGACGCGACCGTGGCCCCGTCGACAAACGCGCGGAAGGGCTGGCTGCCCAGCAGCAAATCCAGCTGCGGCGGCGGACCACCGAGCCCAGCGGCCAAGTGTTCGGCGGCGACCGGATCGAGCAGCAACCAGCTCAGGTCGAGGCGCTCGGGCAGACTGCGACTGACAACTTGCGAGCGCAGCGGCGATTCCTTGTCGGAGGTCAAACGCATGCGAAAGCGGTTTTCGGTCACTCCCGCGGTGGCGCGATAGGCCTTGATACCTAGCCGATTGGGCCGCTCGAAGGCCACGGCCAGCGGCGCGACATCTTGCGTCGTCTCACCGTCGACTCGATACGTCAGGACGACTCGGCCGGCATCGCTGTAACTGTCCAGCCTGGCGTAGGCCGCCGCACATCGCTCGAGCAGTTCTTCGGCGGCGGAATCGACCGACGTAAGGTGTCCTGCCCGCGGCGGTTTCGTCTCGGCCAGCTCACCGGTGCGGTCGCAGCCGCTGCCGCCGAGCAGACACGCCACCGGTAGCAGGACAGCTAGCAATTGCCCTAGACCAAACGCAAGCGAGCGAGGGGAGCGGAGCACGAAATCATCCTTGGCTTTGCACATCTGAGGCCTGACGCGGCATACAATGTCGGAGTATCTTCAGTAGCAACTTGCCTCCGCTAAAGCAATGGAATTGGGAATCAAAGACGAGTGATGGACAAGACGGTTTCAACCTTGGAATTGGTGTACGGCAACTCGGTCCGCGGCAATGTGCAGTTTGCTGGCAATGCGCAGGTTGAAAACGCGACGTCGGTGCCCGAATTGGTGGATTTGAGCGAGGCGGTTTCCGCGGCCCTGCACAGCCCGCTCGATTTTCCTGCCGTCGAGTTGGCGATCGTCCCCGGCGACCGCGTCGTGCTGGCCGTCGACCCCAGCGTGCCGCGCATGGCGGAAGTGGTCCAGCAGGTGATCGCCTATCTAAATGAAAGCGGCGTGGCCACCAGCCAGTTCACCGTGGTCGTCGCCGGCCACGAGCAGTCGGACCTGACGGCGCTGGCGCGGCTCTTGCCCGACGACGTCGGCCTGGAATTGCACGATCCAGACGACCAGACCAAGGTGGCGTACGTCGCCGCAAACAAGCAAGGTGAACCGATTTACATGAATCGGTCGATCGTTGACGCGGATGTCGTCATTCCGATCATGTGCGCCCGCGGCAGCAGCGCGATCGACTACGAAGGGGCCTACGGCGTTTTTCCGCTGCTGACCGATCGCAAGACGCGCGGCCAGTTCTTCAATCTACGGCAGCTGGCCGATCCGAGCGAACACCAGCGACTGACGGCTTGGGCCGACGAAGCCGCCTGGTGGGTCGGATTGCTGGTGGCCGTCCAGGTCGTTCCAGGTCCCGATGGCGGCATTGCCAAAGTGCTTTCCGGCAGCCCACAAGTGCTCGAGACAGCCGTGCAGGCAGCGATGGCCGAAGTTTGGGATACGCCGGTCGCGAGCACCTACGATGCGGTCATCGCCTTGATCGATGGCGGACCCGCACAGCAAACTTGGGACAGCGTGGCCCGCGCGATGGCCGCCGCCAGTCCGCTGGTCAGTCCCGACGGAGCCTTGATCGTGTGCACCGAACTGGCGCAGCGTCCGGGCCCGGCCTTGCGAAAACTGAACCGCCCCAGCCGCTCGGAAGACGATCTGGCCAAACGGTTGTCGCATGATGCATCGGACGACGCGCTGGCCGCGGCGGTGCTGCTGCGTTCGTTGGAGACCAGCCACGTCTATCTGCTGTCGGATCTGCCCAGCGAAGTTGTCGAAAGTCTGGGAATGGGAGCGATCGAGAACCTGCATCAGGCCGAGCACGTGATTCACGAATGCGGTCGCTGCCTGGTCATCGGATCGGCCCAACATCGCATGTTAAGCACCCCCTCCTAAGCCATCGAGGTGAAAACGTGATTCGTCGGACCTTCGTTGCGTGCTCGCTGGCAGTACTCTTGGGCTCGCTTGCCAACTGGAGCTCGGC
>JBQCJB010000570.1:0-2407 GCA_051953155.1 Aureliella sp.
CTGGCGGTGGGATTTTCCTTTGGAATAGCACGTTGGACATCAACGGCAGCACCTTCGCCAGAAATCGCGTGACCAGCGGCACTGGCGGTGCGCTCAGCAATCTCGGCAATTCGACGATTTCGATTGCTGATTCGACGTTCAGCGAAAACTCTGCGGCTACCAATGGCGGCGGCGTGTTTACTGATCGCAGTCAACTACACATTCAGCACAGCGACTTCCTGGAAAATACTTCTCAAAGCGGCGGTGGCGCCCTCTATGCTCAACGCAATTCCTCGACGACGATCGAACAGAGCCAGTTGCTGAAGAACTCGACCCAATACGCTGGGGGAGCCATCTTCGACTCGGCCAGCAGCCTGGCAATCAGCGGCAGCGTGCTGAATACAAATAGGGTTGTTTATGGAGATGGCGGCGCCCTCCGAGCGGTAAATGGATCGAACGTAAACATTTCTGATAGCACCCTGACCAGTAATACAGCCGGGGCGCAGGGGGGCGCGTTGGCAGTCGGAACGGTTCCTCAGAACGCGGTCGGAACGGTTTCTCTGAGCATTGAGAACAGCACACTCTCCAGCAATTCCGCCAGAACCGCAGGCGGAGCCGTCTATAGTTCCGCAAGCCAGCTCAACATCGCCAGCAGCCAGATTCTGCAGAACAAGGTTACCAGTGGCAGCGCTGGCGCGATCAGCAATCTCGGAAGCTCGCGGACGTCGATCGTCGAATCGACCATCGCCGAGAACTCGTCCAGTCGCGATGGCGGCGCCATTCAGTCCGAAAGCAGCCAGTTAGAAATCCGCGCCAGTCAGCTCACCGACAATTCCGCTGGCAGCCAAGGTGGTGCGCTGGCCGCAACGTCTGGATCACAGACCACGATCTCCGCCAGCACGCTCTCTGGAAACCATTCCAATTCGTCCGGCGGAGCTCTCTACAGCAGCGATTCAAGCACCGTCATTGAAGGCAGTACACTGACAGCCAACTGGAATGCGAGTTACGGCGGCACCATCTACGCGACGAGCGGATCGGTTACCGCCATCAGCAACAGCGAGCTGAGCGACAGCACCGCCTACTTCGGAGGTGCTGGCATATACAATTCCGCCAGCCAGCTGGATATCAACGGCAGCCGCATGCTCAATAACAAAGTGTTTGTCGGCAGCGGCGGCGCTGTAAGCTTGCTTAGTAACTCACGCGCCTCGATCGTCGATTCCTTCTTTGCCGAGAATGTAGGGGGCATCGATGCCGCCGCTATCCTTTCTGATCGGAGCGAACTGCGCATCGAAGGCAGCCAGTTCGCGAGCAACACTGGCTTAGATAATGTCGTGGTCCTGACTGGCAATTCCACAACGGCTGTCGAGCGAAGTCAGTTTAACAGCAACTCCGGCCGCGCCATTCTCAACACCCAGAGCGACCTGCACGTGCTCGACAGCCTCTTCGACACCAACGCTGGCGGAGCCATCTATTCGGTGGGCGGTCAAATGCTGCTGCAGGACAGTCTTGTGAGCAATAACACTTCGAGTACCGACGGCGGAGGTGTCTCGTTGGCTGCAGGCGCAACGGGCACGGTCGTTCGAACTCAGTTTCTGTCCAACTCCGCGCACGCGTCGGGCGGCGCCATTTACAACGCGGACAGCACTCTGACGGTCGACGCCAGCCACTTCGAAAGCAACCATACGGAGATTACCGACGGCGGCGCGCTCAGCTCAGTGGGAGCGTCGAACGTGGCCATTACGAACTCCGATTTTTTGTACAACCATGCGAACCGCTTTGGAGGAGCGATTTTCAATGGAGGTAATTCCAACGTCGGCTCCCAGCTGAGCATTACGGGGGGAACGTTTGAAGAAAATTCGGCAGACACGAACGGCGGGGCGATATTCAACCACGCGATGCTGAGCGTCAGCGAGGTGCACTTCGCCGCGAACCAGGCTGGCCAAAATGGTGGCGCAGTCTATGGAGCCGGCGGGTCGATCAATGTCGTCGACTGCATCTTCTCCGGCAATAAAGCTGCCAAACGCACCGGGCTCGGAACGGCTCTATACATCAGTGCTGGCAGCAGCTTGGAGATCGACGCGGATACGGTCGTCAGCCACAACGGTGTTCCGATCTATTTCGAGCCGATCTTCGCTTAGCAGCGCCCTGCCCTCAAGTAGGACAGGCCTCCGGCCTGTCTAGCACCCGCCCTCCGCTCTATTCCGGCGCACAAAAGAAACCAGCTTGACACTGACTCCCAACTACCTCAGCATCAAGCTAATGCGTTCGACGAACTGCAGCGATTCGGCGACAATTAGATTTACCGATTAGAGGTAATTGTCGCTGGGGACTTTCATTAATTGTCGCTGGGGACACTCGTTGTTTTCCATCGTCGTTAGTCGCCTTTCGCTCCACACAAGTTGCGACCTGCTGCGCGACTTTCGCGGAG
>JBQCJB010000571.1:0-5845 GCA_051953155.1 Aureliella sp.
TCCCACAACTGGATCCAGATCCAGCTGGTCGGCAGGTCATTCAACCGCGACGGGGTCGGGGCCAAGGTCACCGTCGAGAGCGGCGATCTAGTACAGACGGCGGAAGTTCACAGCGGCCGGAGTTATCAGAGCCACTATGCTTCGCGTCTGTATTTCGGGTTGGGCAAGCGAACGACCGTCGATCGCGTCCGGGTCGACTGGTTGGGAAAGAGCAGCAGTCACTCCGACCTTCTGATCAACCGGAACCACACCCTTCGTGAACCATGATTCGTGAAAGATTCGCACCAGCGAAGACGATCATCGCGGGCTTGCGACGCGCCGCCGGCTGGTCGTTGGCCGCTGCCTTGCTGGCTCCCTCTGCCGTGGCCCACGCCCAAACGGGTTTGAAGGCCCGGATCGACGAGGTTCCACCGCTGCAAGCCGGAATCGATTTCGTGCACTTCGACGGAGCGAGCGGCCGCCGCTACATCGTCGAAACGGTGCTCGGCTCTCTGGCTCTATTCGATTATGACAACGATGGCTTGATCGACATCTACTTTGTCAACGGTGCGGCGCTGCCGGGCACGCGTTTGCCCGCCGCCGCCGTTACGAATCGGCTGTACAAGAATAACGGCAACTGGCATTTCACCGACGTGACCGACGCGTCTGGGCTGGGCGACGCCCAGTACGGCATGGGAGTCGTCGTCGGCGATGTCGACCAGGACGGAGACGCCGACGTTTTTCTGAGCAACTTTGGGAAAAACACTTTCTACGTCAATCAAGGCGACGGAACATTTTTGGAGTCGTCGCAAGCGTGGGGTGTAAGCGGTTCGAGCCGGTTTGGAGCCGGCAACGCGTTACTCGACATGGAGGGAGATGGAGATTTGGATCTCTACTGCGCCAGCTATGTCGAGTTCGACTACTCACAGCACAAAACGCGCACGATCGCTGGCCACGAGTTTCACACCGGCCCAAACGACTATCGTCCAGCCGTCGATTATCTCTATCGCAATAACGGCGACGGCACATTCAGCGACGTTTCGGCCTGGTCGGGGATCGCTCAACTGCGCGCGCCTGGTATGGGCGTGCTGAGTGCCGACTTCGACGACGACCGAGACATGGATATCTTCGTCGCCAATGATCAAAAGCCGAACTTCCTACTGCTCAATAACGGCCGTGGCCAGTTCAGCGACGAAGGGCTCTTGGCCGGCGTGGCCGTCGATCGCCTCGGCCGTAGCAACGGCAACATGGGCGTCGACTACGCTGACTTCAACGGTGACGGGCTATTGGACCTGGTAACCACGACCTACCAGGATGAGATGCCGGTACTTTATCAGGCGGTCTCTCCAGGGTTGTTCAGCGACGTAACCAATGTGGCTCGAATCGATTCCACGCTTAACGCGCACGTCAAATGGGGCGTGGGGGGCATCGATTTCGACAACGACGCTGACCGAGATTTGTTCATCGCCTGCGGGCATTTTTTGGACAACATTCGCGTTATTGACGACCGCACGGACGTCAAGGTCGTCAATTACTTGCTGGCCAACGATGGCCGCGGGCGGTTCACGAACGTCACTCGCTCGGCGGGAAGCGCACTGTCGGTCGTCGAGAGCACGCGCAGTGTTGGCTTTGATGATTTGGACAACGATGGCGATGTTGACTTTGTAGCGTTGAACGTCGCCGCGCGCCCGACCCTGGGGCGAACCGAACCGGCCCAAGCAGGACGAGGCGTCTGGGTCGCACTGGTCGGCACGGTTTCCAATCGCGATGCTGTCGGCGCGAAGATCGTCGCCGTCTCGGAATCAGGTAAGCGTCAGACGCAGGTTGCGACGGCGGGCAAAGGGTATGAAAGCGACTACGGCAAGCGTCTCTATTTCGGCACCGGCGGCGAGTCCTTGGTGCGCTTCGAGGTGTGGTGGCCCAGCGGATTGAAAGAGTCCTTCCGCGCCGAGGGTCCAGCGACGTTGCTGGTCGAAGGCCGATCGGCTCCACATCCGCCCACTGCCCGCTGAGGATTGAAGAAAGCCCGCGCTTTGCCGGAGTGAGGCCTCCCCCAAAAAAATGGCCGGCGCGCTGTTGTGCGCGCCAGCCAGTTGGTCACTTGGCAGAATGTGCTCTCGGATTCCGCGAACTAGTCCGGAATCGTCACCGTTTCACCACCGATCATCGAACCGAGTGAACCCCAGACGCCCCATAGCGAAGGGCCGCTATAGGTTCGCGAATTCGATGGAGTAGCGGGCATCGTCTTGGTCAGGTCCCCCGTATCGATGCTCTGCGAAATAAAGCGCACCGAGCCATCGCACATCGCCACGTTGACGCCGCCGGTGTGCCGGCTGCTGGCGGTGGGCATCGCATTGGATTCGGCGTTATCGTTGGCGCAGGTCGGGCTGTTGGGTGGTAGCACGGCAAAGAAGCCGGTATAAGCATTGAGCGAGTCGCCCCAGCGACGTCCTTTGCCCCAGCCAGTATTGCCCCAACTGTTTTGTAGCGATCCGGCGACCAGGGTGTTGTTCGGTCCGCGCGTCGAATAGCACAGCGACGGCGTAAACTGTCCACCCACCGGGCCAATCATGTTGCGAGCCGTGCCCTCGAGAATCGAGTCCTGCCCCGAGACGCCGTTCTGCCGACCGATGACCATCTCCGCCAGCATCAACGTGTTGGAAGTACCGTCTTTGATTTTGCCGAAGTCCGCTTGGCCACGCGTACCGTTGGAGAACACGCCGCGCCATTCCCAGTCGCCCGAGTTGAGAAAGATGTCGCCGCGGTTGCACGAGTAGTTGGTCGGCAGCACGTCGTCGGGATTCAACTGTAGTGAATCCGACGGGCAGCGGAACGCAGGAATGTTTTTGCTATACGGGCTGTAAATGATATTCGGCGCGGTCCCTCGATTGGGATAGTTCCACGGACGTCCGCCGGCCAAAGCGAACGGCGCGACCTGCGCATACAAGGCCGACTGCTCGATGAATGGCAAGAGTGTCGTCAGATAACTCAGGCGTTCCCAAGAATTGCCGTTGTTCAACGCCTTTTGCCAACGCGGATCGTGCGAGGCTGGCGAGAACTTCTTGTACGCATCGGCATGGTTGTGCTCGGCCAACGCCAATTGTTTGAGGTTGTTCGAGCACTGCATCCGCCGCGCAGCTTCCCGCGCGGCTTGAACGGCGGGCAACAGCAGCCCGACTAGGATGCCGATGATCGCAATAACCACCAGCAACTCGACCAGCGTGAACGCTGGCCTCCGAAGAGACCTCTTCATCTTTGCCTCCGAAATAGCTGAGAAAAGTCGACGAACGATTTAGATAACAACTTCGCAATCATTACGAAGTTTACCGAATCGTCAGGAAGCAATCAATCGCGCCGCCGCGAGCTGAGGGACTTTTTCACGCCAATTTTCGGATAAGGGGCAGAATACCCACATTGAGGTGTGAGGGGCACCAGGAGTTCCTAAAGAAACGGCCATGACCGCTAGGAAACGATCATGGCCGATCAGGAAGTTTTGTTGCGTGGCGAGTAGAGAAGAATGGGGCAGGGCGAAGCCCCGAGCGTACGATTGTGGTTACTTCTTGGCCTTGCTATCGAGATCGAAATTGAACTCGTTCTTTCCGGGCTTGACCGACGCGGTCAGACCCGAGTTGGCAGCGTTCATGTAGTGGGTGGGCAACATGGCCGAAGGTCCCGAAACCGTCTGGTGAGCAGCTTTGGAGTCGGCCGATTCTTCACTGCCACTCGAGCTCGAGGTGTCTTTGCCGCTGGGCTTGTACCACATCACGCCGACCTTGTAGTCACCGGCTTCCGCTCCGCGACCGGTCTCCTTGTCACGCATATCGGTCAGCGTGTAGACGCCATTTTCATCCGTGGTGCCAGTAGCCGGTTTGCCCGTGCCACCTTCGACCGGCTGGAACGTAATAACCGCGCCGCCGATCGGCTTGCCATCGAGCGTCACCTTGCCCGTGACCGGATTAACCGAGGGCCCCGAGTCGCAACCGACCAGGGCAACCAGCGCCAAGAGCGCCAAAGCGTAACGTGTTGCCATTAGAATCCCGCATCCTTCTCTTGTTGAGGTGCCATAGAAAAGAAGGCCGAACACCGTTCGGCCTTCTCGAGCGTTCAACAGACCATTCTAACGAAAGTTAATCGGGAATGGTAACGGTTTCGCCACCAATCATCGAACCGAGCGAACCCCAAACGCCCCAAAGCGACGGACCGCTATAGGTTCGCGAATTGGCAGGGTTGGCCGGCATCGACTGCGTCAGGTCGCCGGTGTCGATGCTCTGCGAAATGAATCGCACCGAGCCGTCGCACATCGCTACGTTGACACCGCCAGTGTGCCGGCTGCTCGCCGAAGGCATCGCGTTGCTTTCGGCATTGTCGTTGGCGCAAGTCGGACCGTTAGGCGGCATGATCGTGAAAAAGCCGGTGTAGGCATTCAACGAATCGCCCCAGCGACGTCCCTTGCCCCAGCCAGTATTGCCCCAGCTGTTCTGCAGCGAACCGGCTACCAAAGTGCCGTTGGGCCCGCGAGTCGAGTAGCACAGCGAGGGAGTGAACTGACCGCCGACCGGTCCCACCATGTTGCGAGCCGTACCTTCCAGAATGGAGTCTTGTCCGGAAACGCCGTTCTGGCGACCGATGACCACCTCGGCAAGCATGAGTGTGTTCGACGTGCCATCCTTAATTCGCCCGAAGTCTGCTTGGCCACGTTCACCGTTGGAGAAGACACCCCGCCATTCCCAGTCGCCCGAGTTCAAATAAACATCACCTCGATTACACGCATAATTGGTGGGCAACACGTCGTCGGGATTCAACTGCAAAGAGTCCGACGGACAGCGGAAGGCCGGAAGGTTCTTGCTGTAGGGACTCAGCGTGATGTTCGGCGCCGTGCCGATGTTGCCGTAGTTCCAAGGCCGCCCACCGGCCAACGCAAACGGCGTGATCTGCGCATAGAGTGCCGACTGTTCGATGAACGGCGGCAACGTCGTCAAGTAGCTCAAACGCTCGTACGAGTTGCCGGCGTTGAGGGCTTGCTTCCAACGCGGATCGTGCGAGGCGGGTGAGAACTTCTTGTACGCATCCGCGTGGTTGTGCTCGGCCAGAGACAATTGTTTGAGATTGTTCGAGCACTGCATGCGCCGCGCGGCTTCCCGCGCTGCTTGAACTGCGGGCAATAACAGCCCAACCAAGATGCCGATGATCGCAATGACCACGAGCAGTTCGACCAGCGTAAACGCTAGCCTCACACGAGACCTCTTCATCGTTGCCTCCGAAACTAGAAAGAAAAGCAAACTAACGTATGAAATAACATCTGCGCAATCATGACGGAGTCTACTAAATCGTCGGCATGCAATCAATCACGAGAACACTCGGTTGTTGAAAATTTTCACGCCAGGAGGGGCCCAAAGAGGCTGATGTCCTCCTAAAGACATTTATTACGGAACCGCAATCTTTCGCGCCGACGTTTTGCTGTCCCACTGCGAAGTCGAGCCAGCCTGCAGAAGGGGGAAAAGCTCTGGGAGCAGCTGGATCGGAAGGGGTTTGGAGAGATGCCCGCCGCAATTTGCCAGGAGCAGTCCGCGCAGAACTAATCGCTAACCTACGCGAGGCGTTGGCCAAGGCAACGGAACTGAATCGAGAGGCCACCAAACAGCGGCGGGTCATACATAAGAAGAGATTGCCCGCTGCCCTGAAACGGCGATTGCATCGGTCAGGAGAAACGGCTTCGGCTGCGCATAAAAAAGAAGGCCGAACATCGTTCGGCCTTCTCGAGCGATTTACCAGAGTAGTGCTGACGCAATTTACTCTTGGCTGTTGACGGTCTCACCACCGATCATCGAACCGAGCGAACCCCACACGCCCCAAAGCGATGGACCAC
>JBQCJB010000572.1:0-2718 GCA_051953155.1 Aureliella sp.
GCCCAGCCAACGGTTCAAGGGTAGTGAAAACCAGGAACTGACAAAACCAAAAACAGACAGGCTGGAAGCCCGTCCTACTTAAGGCGTAGTTGAAGGTGAAGGACAGACAGGCTGGAAGCCTGTCCTACTGGGAGGTTTCCCAATCGGACAGGCTCCTAAGCCTGTCCGATTTCTCCTACCAGCCAACGCACCACTCTCATCCACTAACCGCCCAGCCAACGGTTCAAGGGTAGTGAAAACCAGGAACTGACAAAACCAAAAACAGACAGGCTGGAAGCCTGTCCTACTTAAGGCGTAGTTGAAGATGAAGGACAGACAGGCTGGAAGCCTGTCCTACTGAGGGGCTGCGGCGGCGATGGCTTGGGCGACGCTCTTGGTACCGAGGGGTTGTTTGTCACCAAACGGGCCGTCGGAGCTTCCCTTGGGCCAAGTGCTCGGATCGGCGTAGAGGCCGTCGTCCTTGAACTCTTTCTGCAACCGCGCGATCTCGGCTTTCAGCTCCTTGAACTTGGTCGCGACCTCGGGCTGCTGGGCTTCGGTTGGACTGTACAAGAGATTGTGCTGTTCGGCCGGATCGGCGTTGAGATCGAACATCTCGTAGGCGTCCTTGGTCCAGTAATAGATCATTTTATGAGTCGCCGTCCGCACGCCCAGGTGAGCCCGCGTGTTGTGGTGGCCGGGATCGTGGTAGTAGCGATAGTAAACCGACTTCCGCCAATCCTTAGGCGACTCACCGCGCAGTAGCGGCGCCAGGCTGCGGCCCTGCATGCTGTCGGGGATGGCTACGCCGGCCAGATCGAGAAACGTCGGAGCCAGGTCGATGTTAGCGACGAATTGATCCGGCGTGATGCCCGCTTTGATTCCCGGTCCGCGGGCGATCAAAGGCACCCGCAACCCGGGCTCGTACATGAAGCGTTTGTCGTACAGCCCCAAGTCTCCGAGATACCAGCCGTTGTCGGCCGAGTACATGACGATCGTATCTTTGGCCAATCCCGATTCGTCGAGGTAATCGAGAACCTTGCCGACGTTGTCATCGACGCCTTGGACGCAGGCCAGATAGTCGCGCATGTAGTGCTGGTACTTCCACTTGACCAGTTCCTTGCCGGTCAGCTTTTTGCCGTCGACCATCAGCTCCATCGGCTTTTCGTTCAGCCACTTGTTGCGGGCCGGCCCGTCCAAACCCTCGGGCGGTTCGAGCTTGAGGTCGCGGCGCGTGAGATCGCGAGCGACGGTCTGTTCGTTCTCGGGCAAGGCGGCTGGACGCGTGCTGTAATCATCGAACAAGGTTTCGGCTTCGGGGATCACCCGATCCTTGAACATCGCCTTGTGACGTTCATGCGGCTCCCAGGCGCGGTGCGGAGCCTTCTGATGCAACATCAAGAAAAACGGCTTGTCCTTCGGCCGCGTTTTCAGAAACTCGACGCCCAGGTCGCCAGTGATATCCGTGCAGTGGCCTTCGATGGTCAGTCGGTGTCCGGGTACGAGAAAGGCCGGATTGAAATACGCGCCTTGGCCCGGCAGGACGATCCAGCGATCAAAGCCGGTCGGGTCGGTGCCCAAGTGCCACTTGCCGATCATACCGGTGTGGTAACCAGCAGCTTGGAGATGCTTGGCGACGTGATCTCGCGAACCGTCGAAGCGATTGAAGACCGGCACTCCGTTCAAGTGCGAGTACTGGCCCGTTAGCAGCGTCGCTCGGCTGGGCGTGCAAATCGAGTTGGTCACGAAAGAGTTGGTGAACCGCGCGCCTTCGGCCGCCAAGCGGTCCAGGTTCGGCGTCTTGTTCACCTTCGACCCATAGGCCGATATCGCGTGCTCCGCGTGATCGTCGGAGAAAATGAACAGGATGTTCGGATGCTGCTCGGCCAGCGACGGACGCGCTAGCGCCGCCACACTCACCCACAGCGCCAGGGCGACGCTTAAACACTTCATTGCAGTTAACCTTGCCAGAGTATTCGAAGCTGGCAACGCCCCAGGGAATCGGAGCGCCGCACTCTAATTTAGGCAAGGGCAATTGTTAACTGTCGGCCAGCGGTTCGCAAGTTCCTGGCCCGTTTTGCCTTACAGATGCAGCTCGACAGTCTGGCCGTGCGTCAGATGCCAGTACCGATGCTCGTGATGATTGAAGATCACGACGTAGAGGACCGTCGTTCGGCCGTCGCTGGACGCGTCTAGCACTTTGGCTTCGAAGGTTTCCCCGCGCCAGGTCGCCTGGATCGTGCGGTCGATGATCTGCTGGGCATCGACGCGATCATTCGGCACGATGCAGGTCGTGTACACGCGTTCGAGGAAGCGGCATTCGTACAGCGGGTCGCCTTTGCGTACGGTTTGTCCCTCCGCGACGTGCACCTTGGAGACCGCGCCCGCGAAGTCGGCATAGGCTCGACCGAATTCCGCGCGGGCATGTGTCGAGGGAGTGATGCTGGCAGCGAACTCGTCCCACAGAAACACTTGGCCGGGGGCGAAGTTTAACTTGGCCACCTCTCCATCGGCGCGGGCGGTGATGGTCTTGGTGCGCAGAACGGTCGGAGTCGACGGGTAACTCTCCGCTGCCACCGACTGCGACGCGGCCAACAGGATTCCCAGAACCAAGGTCCAACGCATCAATGCTCTCTCCAACGAAATCGACAAGTGTGAAGTGGGCGAGGTGCCGGGCGCGGGGCGGTCGATCGACTGCCGCACACTCAAGCTTATGTTAGTTTTTTCGAAAAGTTTTCC
>JBQCJB010000573.1:0-2836 GCA_051953155.1 Aureliella sp.
TACTCGCCGTCGGGAAATGTACCCAACATGATCGAGCCCAGCGGCAGATGCAGACAATCGCAAATGTCGCGCGCTAGCTGCTCGTTGGCCCGACCGCTAAAAATCTTCAATTCGCCCATGTATAACCCATTTCCAGCATGCGGGCTTCGACTCGTCCAAGTTCGTCTATCGTGTTGATGCTCAAAGCCTCACAGCCTTCGAGTACAGGGCGAGCGTCGACTAACTCGCCACGTTTCAGCAGCAGGGCAGGGCAGTCGGTCAGATAGAACTCGCCCTGCGCGTTTTGATTGCTCAGTTGGGAGAGGGCCCACAGCAGAGCATCGCGCGCGAACAGGTAGGTGCTCATGTTGACCTCGCGAATCTGCCGCTGCTCGGGTGTGGCGTCCTTTTCTTCGACGATCCTCTCAAACTTGCCTTTGCTGTCGCGAACGATCCGCCCCAAGCCTGTGGGGTCGTCTTTGACGAGCGTCCCCAGCACGCAAGCGTACGGTCCCTTGCGAAACTCGGCGATTAACCGCTGAATGGACTGCGGCTGAATCAGAGGAGAATCGCCGGCTACGACCAGCACCGGCGAATTTTGGGAGGCAATCTGCTCTCGGCACATCTGCACGGCGTGGCCTGTGCCCAGTTGCTCAGCCTGGAGCGCGAATTCGACTCCCGGGCGGTTGGCCAGCTCGTCCCTAACCAAATCGTCGCGATAGCCGACGACGACGATCGCTCGATGAATCCCAGCAGTCGTCAGGGCGTCGAGAACCCAGTGGATCATCGGTCTGCCCAAAACGGGAAACAAGACCTTGGGCAAATCGCTTTTCATTCGCGTACCGCGGCCGGCCGCCAGTACCACCGCCAAGGGTTGAGACATGAACGAGTTTCTTCTCGCGTGCGAACAAATGGCAGAGGGCCCCCGAAAACCATGCCATTAAGCCGATTAGGAACCGACGATTCTGTGCGGGGCAGGTGCCTATCTTGGCAAAACAAGCCGGATTTTTCCAGTGGAGCCCCAAGGGAAATCGCGGCTAAACAACGTCGCATCCGCGGAGGTGCCCAATGAAAGATGCCGGCTGTGCCCTCGCACCGCCGGCATCTTTCGCTGAAGTTCGAGCTATTCCTGCGACCGCGGTGCGGTTCGGAGGGGTGGACTAGAAAACCCCGCCACCGCCGCCATTGCCGAAACCGCCGCCGGTCCCGGACTGGGCTCCCGTACCACCTGTCGTCCCGGTTCCGCCACCGGTCGTGCCGCTAACGAAGTTGAAGGTGAAGACTTCGCCGATCTGACTGAAGAACGGCATCGGTGCGACGCGCACATAGCGACGATCAGCCGACACGACGCCGGTCACGAACATGTTCGCACCTTCGGGAATCGTCTGGATAACCGGACGATAACCGACCGCGCCGCGGAAGGGGAAGCCGTTGTTCATCGCGCCGGCAGAGAGCAACGCCTGCATTGCAGCGTAAGGATTGTAAGCCCCAGGCGCACTACCGCTGCTCGACGAACCACTGTTATCGGCGGCGGCCTGCGCCAAAATCGAACGGCCAAGGGTCAACTGGCGCTGGCGAACCGTGGCCAAATCGGCAGCCGCCATGGGCTCCTTGCGATGGCCATTCTTGACGGCGACCTGAATCAGCGCGTCTTTGGAATTGATGTCGACCTGCTGGACGATGCTCCGCTGCTCGGGCGTGCCGTAGTCAGTCAGGATCTCGACCGTGGCTTTGCCGCCAGCGACCTTGCCAAAGATGCGCCGCAGTAAGATGTCGTACTCGCCGGCATACCCTTGGGCGCACACATAGTATTCCGACGTGCCATCCATCGAATCCTTGCCGCTCCGCATCGAAGCACTATCGAGCAGGATGCCGCCGCTGAGTGTCTGCGGGTTGCTGAAGGAACAGATCGTACCGACCGGCTCCTTGACTCGCAGAGCGATATCCGCGTCGCCGGTCCAAGTCACGCGCACGACAATGTCACGTCGCAGAGCTTCTTTGATCTCGTTCTCAAAAGCCGTAGCCTCGACGACGCGGCCTTCCTTCTTCAACCGCAAACTCGTCGCCCGCGCAGCCAAGCGAGCCTCTTCGGCCAACCGGTCGTACTTGGCCGGCCAGGCTTTGCTCAACACGCCCGCGCACGTCCATCGCAGCGCTTCCAAATCATTCAGTTCGCGAGCCAACGGCAGGGCGAGCGTAAACAGTTCATAGTTGTACGGATCGCTGACTGCTGCATCGCGGAGCAGTGAAAGCGCCTCGCGCTTCATTTGGTTCTGCGCAAAGTATTCCGCGATCTCGATCGCCGCGCCGGTGCCCGCGTTGAAGTCCAGCGAACTGAGCATCACCCGTTCGATGTCCTCGTTGGGGTACTTGCAGGCTTTCATCGAGAGCGACAGCGCCTGGTACATCCACGGCTGTGGATGCCCCGCGCGAAGCATTTGATTGATCAGACCGATGACGCTTTCAAAGTGGCCGAGTGCTACCTTCTCGTCGCCCGCCTCAACCGCCTTTTGAGCGCTGAGTACCAAGCTGGTCACAATCTCGCGAACTTCGGCATCGAGACTGGTCGTCTGTTTTTCGTCGGCATTGGCGTACTGGCGGACCAGATCGTTCCAGTTCTCGCCGCGGCGCGGCGTCGAGGAACTGTTCGACAGGGGCAACGCTTCGGCCGCTGGAGCTGAAACCCCCTGAGCCGATTCAGCCGAGACGGGTGGCGACTTGGCCGATTGCCCGCTCGGAGCAGTTTCTTTCAGCTGGGTCGAGGTCTGTGCTGCAGGCACCGGCTGGGTGCTTGAGCCGGCTGTCGGTCGCTTGGTCGGCTCGTCGGGTACGGCAAACATGCCGCCCATGCCTCCCA
>JBQCJB010000574.1:0-8864 GCA_051953155.1 Aureliella sp.
AATGGCTGACCCGGCAATTGGACGGCCAGCCAGCCGGACCAGCCCCCAGCTACCGAACATGGCCAGAGAAGAAACCGAGTGCCAACGCTAAGCCCAGTGCTAACGCTAAGCCCAGCGCCGCTCCTAAGCCCAAGCCCGACGCCGGCGCAGCGAGCGGCGCGGCGCTTGCCCCCGACGCTAGCCGCCTGGCGGTCGACGCGCTGGCAGCCGACGCGCTGGCAGCCGCTGCGCTGGCCGAGGGGCAACCGGAGCGAGGCGTGGCGGTCTTCGCCTCGGCGCGCTCGGCCTGTTTGACCTGCCACAAAATTGGTTCGCAAGGCGGCACGGTCGGACCTGAGCTCACGCGGATCGGCGCCCAGCGCTCGCCGCAGCAGTTGGCTGAGTCGTTGCTCTTTCCCAACCAGAAAGTTGAGGACCAGTACCGGGCCTTTCATGCGCTGACAGCCGACGGACGCATCGTCCATGGCTACCGCGTGAGCGATACGGCAGAGGAGTTGGTGCTGCGCGATCCGGCCAGCGGGCAGGAGACGCGATTGGCGAAGGATGATCTGGAAAGCGTTCGGGCGGCGCCGTCGGTCATGCCGGAAGGCCTGGCTGCGTCGATGTCGCGCGAGCAGCAGCAGGATCTGGTCGCGTTCCTGGTCGAGCTCGGACAGCACCGGCAGCTGCGCTCCGAGATCATCGCCTCGGTGCTCGAACATGCCCAGCCGCACGAACCGGCCAGCTTCGCTTTCGACCGCGGACCGCTGAACCCGGCCGCATGGCCCGACTGGCAAGCGGCCGTCAATCGCGATCGACTGTACGACTTTTATACGAAGGAAGCGAATGCGTTTCGGGCCCAGCCGCGGTTCGAGCGTTTGCTGGCCGAATACCCGGGGCTGGATGGCGGCCAGCAAGGGCACTGGGGCAACCAAAACGAAGCCAGCTGGGCCAGCGACGAATGGAATCAGGCGGCGCTCTCGAGCATGCAGTCGGGCGTGTTCCACGCGGGCAAATTGGTCGTGCCTCGCGCAGTTTGCGTGCGTTTGGGCGAGTCGGGCGAACTGGCCGCCTGCTTCGATCCCGACTCGCTCAGTTACAAAGCGCTGTGGTCGGGCGGCTTCATCAAGTTCTCGTCCGTGCGGCATGGCTTTGTGCACGGACTGGAGGCTGCTGGTCAGTTGCTGGACGTTCCCGCTCAAGCCGGTGCTGTCGGTGGGCAGGGGCAGCTGGGTGAATATCTCGGGTTCTATCGGCTGGGCTCGCGAGTCGCCTTCGCGTATCGCATCGGTCAGACGGAATACCTCGACGCTCCCTGGGTTGTCGACGGTCGATTCGTCCGCGAAGTCGCGCCGCGCACCGAGCACTCGCTGGCAAACCAACTCGACTCGCCGACTGCCCAGTGGCCGGAAACGATTACGACCGACATCACTCTCGGCTCAGGGCAGCCGTACGCGATCGATACGCTTGCCTTGCCTGAGAACAATCCTTGGCACGCGCCGATCTACTGCGGCGATCATGACTTTCAACCCGATGGTTCGGCACTGATTTGTACGATGCAAGGCGACGTGTGGCATGTTAGCGGCTTTAGCGCCGCCGACGTCGAGCCCGCGAGGCTGCCGCGAAAAGCGACCTGGCGGCGTTTCGCAGCCGGCCTGCATCATGCGTTGGGACTGAAGATCGACCGTGACGGCATCTTTGTCCTCGGCCGCGACCAGATCACGCGGTTGCACGATAAGAACGGCGACGGCGAAGCCGACTACTACGAAAGCTTCTCGCGAGCCTACGAAACCTCGCCCGCCGGGCATGACTTCATCTGTGGGCTCGAACGCGATGCAGCCGGCAACTTTTACATCGCCTCGGGCAACCAAGGCCTCGTGCGGATTAGCCCCGATGGCAAGCAGGGGACAATCTTGGCAACTGGGTTTCGCAATCCCGATGGTCTGGGCATCGCGGAGGACGGCACGGTAACCGTGCCCTGTTCCGAAGGGAACTGGACGCCCGCCTCGATGATCTGTGCGGTCCCGCCGCTGGCGGCCGGCGAGGAGAGCTCGCACACGGCCAGTGCGACCGGGGGCGATGATCTCGATGGCGTTCGCTTTTATGGCTATCGAGGTAAGCAGCATGTCAAACGGCCCATCGAGCGGCCGGAACTGCCGCTGGTCTACCTGCCGCGCGGGCTGGATAATTCGTCGGGGGGCCAGGTATTCATCGACAGCTCGCGGTGGGGACCGCTGCAAGGACAGATGGTCCACTTCTCCTTTGGCAGCGGCACTCACTTTCTGTTGCTGCGCGATCGCGTTGGCAGCCAGCTGCAGGGCGCGGTCGTGCCGCTGGAAGGAGAGTTCGCTTCGGGCGCCCATCGCGGTGCGTTTTCGCCGCTGGATGGCCAGTTGTACGTCTCCGGCATGGGAGGCTGGGGCAGCTACACGACGCAACTCGGCTCCTTCGAGCGGGTTCGCTATACGGGCGACCCGGTCCAGCTGCCCGTCGGCTTTCATGTCCATCAAAACGGCGTGAGCATTCGCTTTTCTGGCCAGCTCGACCGAGCGTTCTGCGAACGAGCCGAGGAACACTTTGCGCAGGCGTGGAACTACCGCTACGGATCGGCCTATGGCTCCCCGGAGTACTCGACGCTGCACTACGGAGTCCGCGGCCACGATCACTTGCCGATCGCTTCGGCCCACGTGATCGACGACGGGCGGACGCTGTTTCTCGAGATCCCAGACCTGCAGCCCTGTAGCCAGCTGCATTTACAAGTCGCGACGTCGCCCGACTGCCGCCGCGATCTGTTTGCCACGTGTAACGCGCTCGACGCACCGAAATCGGACGTCGAGGGCGTATCGCCAGAGCCCAAGCGGCTGGCCAGCCATCCGCTGGAGACCGATATGCTGATGGCGACCAAGCGCGTGCCCAACCCCTGGCAAAAGCCGCTGGCCGATGCGCACCCGCTGCGCATCGAAGCGGGCAAGAATCTGACGTTCTCGACTCGCGAGCTTCGCGTGCCAGCCGGGCAAAACGTGGCCCTCACGCTGGTCAATCCCGACGTCGTGCCGCACAATTGGGCTCTGGTAAAACCCGGCGCGCTGCAGCGGGTCGGCGAAGCGGCCAACCGTCTGGTCGCCGATCCCGAAGCGGTCATTCGGCAGTACGTTCCGCAGACCACCGACGTGCTGTGCTACACGGATATCGTCGAGCCGCAGGAGCAGACGACGATTTACTTCGTCGCCCCCTCCGAGCCAGGCCGCTATCCATTCCTGTGTAGCTTTCCCGGGCACTGGATGGTAATGAAGGGCCAGCGGGTCGCAGACCCATCAGCCGCCCCCCAGTAGCGCCGCGTCGGTCCATCGAAGCGGACGTAGCGCGTGCCGGACGCACGAGGACAGTTGCGAGTGAGAGAGGAAGTCGAGAGACGTGAAAATTGTGATTATGGGCACCGGCCCGTTTGCAGTACCCAGTTGCCAGCGCCTGCTCGAAGCGGGCCATGAGATCGCCTTGGTCGTCGTCCGCCCGCCAGTTGGAAAACCGGGCAAGAAAGCTCCTGCGACGCCGGTGCAAAGCTGGGCAGAAGCCGCTGGTTTGCCAATCTTTGCGCCGCCGAGCATTAATGCCGAAGACGCGCTCGCGCGGCTGCACACGGCCGGGCCGGATCTCTTCTTCGTATGCGACTACGGTCAGATCCTCTCGCGGTCATGCCTGACCATTCCGGCCTTGGGTGGCATCAACTTACACGGTTCGCTGTTGCCACGGCATCGCGGCGCCGCGCCGGTTCAGTGGACGTTGCTCTCCGGTGATCGCGAGGCAGGCGTCAGCGTCATCCACATGACTCCCGGCCTGGATGCAGGCCCGGTGCTGGCCACGCGGAGGGTCGAGATCCAACCCGACGAGAATGCCGAGGAGCTCGAGCAGCGGTTATCGTCGATCGGCTGCGAAGCGACGCTCGAAGCCGTCGAGCGACTGGCCGCCTGGGATCGCACCAGCCCGATCGGCGAGGTTCAAAATGCAGCTCTCGCCACCAAAGCGCCGCGGCTGAATAAGTCCGACGGCCAGCTCGATTTTTCGCTCCCGGCTAGCGAACTGGAGCTCCGCGTCCGCGGTTTCCAACCTTGGCCGGGGACCTACGGCGAATTGATCTTCTCCGACAGCAAGCGGATGGCAGTGCACGTGCGGGCCGCGCGCGCCGCTGCGCTGCCTGAGGCTGCTGCGGCACGGCCGATCGGGGCGGCCTGGTCGGCCACTGCCGCCGAGCTAGGTTTGGAGGGCTCGGCCTGGTCGCCACCCTGGGACAAGCTGCTGGTCGTGCAAACGGGCGCAGGTTGGTTGTTGGTCGGTCGCGTGCAGCCGGCTGGCAAGCGGCCGATGTCGAGCGCTGAATTCCTGCGCGGTCATCCGCTGCCGCCCGGCGCCCGCTTCGCCTGAAAAGATCACTCGAACGGGAAGGGTGGACTGAGATCGGCCTTGGCCAGTTGCGTCAAAAACGGAGCGACGCGCTCGACGATCGCCTCGGTGAGCTGCCGAGCCTTGTCGGCGGTGGCTGCGTGCGGGTTTCCCGAGCCGGAGTTGGTCGTCAGCAGGTGCCAGGGGCGAGTGATACCGATCCAGCCTTTCTCGAGCGCTTCGCGCGCGAACGGCCGCACCGCACCGGAGTCGGCGGCCAGCCGTCCGTCGGGCTGATGCGCGACCAATTCCGGCCGAAAGCTGAGAATCATTGAAGTTTCCATCTCTCCGGCGTGGTCCTCAGGATAGTCGCAGACCTCAGCGGCCACATCGCGGATCATCTGAAACCAATTGCAAAAGAAGATCTGCACGCGGGTCTGACCGTACAGCTCGCGGAGAATCGGCTTGAGTTCGTTACCGCCGTGGCTGTTGAAGATCAGTAGTCGGTCGATGCCGGAGGCTTCCAGTGAGCGCACCAGGTCGCCCAGGATGGCGGCGAGCGTGCTGGGCATGATGTTCATTGCCAGCGGGAATTGTTGCATGTTGGTCTCCGTGCCGTAGGGCAAAACTGGCAACTGGACCAGGCGGCAACCCATTTGCCAGGCCGCCTGGCAGCAGGCCTCGGCCAAATGAAACGCCTCGATGGAATCGGTCGCATACGGCAGGTGCAAGTTGTGCGGCTCGGTGGCGCCCAACGGCAGCACGGCCAGGCGGTAGCGATGCTGGCGAACGTCGGCCAACGTGACTTCTTCGAGCAACCAGGGGCGAACCGAACGAGCTGGCATAAGAGAAACCTTTGCGTGGTGAACGGCTCCGAGGGAGCAGTGGTTCGAGTCAGCGGTCGGCTTTGGGCTGCCGGAATGTCAAACTCGAAGGGTAAATCTCAAAAAAGAGTTCGGACCGGTGCTCGCGTGCCGATAGAGCCGTTATCGGAAAGACCGTCGGCACTCGGGCGGGGTCGGTCCGGCATCGCGTTGCGAGAGAGAACCGAAGTCGAAAAAAGTTCTTCTGATGGTTGAACTTAGTGACTCGAATTCCTTCCAAGGTAATGTATCCTTAAAGTGCTCGCACGGGCCCCTGGCTCGTCGTGGCGGCATGGCGGGTGATCTTCCGCCCGGCCGGTGTTGGCTCGGTTCGAGCGAGCGGATGTTTCGCGACTGGAGTCGTTTACCAAAGCGATGATTGCACAGTATTCGCAGATGGTGAAACCGCGGCAGGACTCAAATCTCTTGCGGGCCCGCCAACGGCTCGGTAAGTATCGTATCGAGCGTCGACTGGCTCAAGGCGGTTTCGCTCACGTCTATGCGGCCATGGACACGATCGAGGGCGTTCGCGTCGCTCTGAAGATGCCGCACCAGAGCATCGTCACCCCGACGATGCTCGAATGTTTCCAGCGCGAAGCGCGGCTGGTCGCTCGGCTGGATCACCCCAACATCCTGCCGCTGAAGGACGCCAGTTTCATCGATGGCCGCTTCGTCATCGCATCCAAGCTGGGCGAACGAACGCTGAACGACCGGCTCCGCAAACGCATGTCGTTCGAGACGGCGCTTGAGCTGTCGATGCAAATGGTCTCAGCCGTGGCTTACGCGCATCGCATGAAGATCATCCACTGCGACATCAAGCCCGAGAATATGATCTTGTTGCCCGACGGCCGGCTGCAACTGGCCGACTTCGGCATCGCCAAAGTGGCCCAGCGGACGATCATCGGTTCGGGCTCGGGCACCGTCGGCTATATGGCTCCGGAACAAGCGATGGGGCGACCGAGCACCAAGAGCGACGTCTTTTCGCTCGGGCTGATCATGGTCCGCTTGTTCACCGGGCATCTGCCGACTTGGCCCTTCGAGTGGCCGATGAAGGGTTACGCCACGCTTCGCCGCCGGGCTCATCCCGATCTGCTGGCTGTTATTCGCCGCGCGATGGAAGTGCGGCCCAACAAGCGTTACCGCGACGCCGAGGAAATGCTGGCCGCCCTGCAAAAGGTTCGACGCCGGGCGCTATTGTTCTACGACCGCAAACGCCGCAAAGCGGGCTGACGGCTTGCCCAATTTGGCCCACGGCCAAGCGGGTGGCAGCCCGGTCGCAATCGCCAGGCACAGGACGGCCAGCCAGCCGGCAACGGCGAGCGAAGCTTGGCCTTGGACCGTGCCGCGCTGCTGCAGCTGCACCATCCGCCGCGGGTTAGCCCAGGCGATGTAGCCGACGACCAGCATGCCGAAGGCGAACAGAAAAGGCGCGGCGGCTTCCAATGGCGATTCGGAAACCTGGCCCGAAAGAACGATCAGCACGTTAAGCGCGACTTGTGGTAACCAGCACAACGTCGCCCAGCCTCGAATCGTCCTCCAGTTCATCTCGAGCAGCTTCGCCCCCAGCGCTCCGAGCGTCAGTTCGAGACTGACGGCTATCGCGATTCCGAGCAAGCCTGCCGCCGAGACCAGATAGACGGGAGCCGCCGTTCGCAGCAGCCAGTCGCGCGGCAACTGCGGGTCGGTGGCCAGTCCGATCGCCACTGCGCTGAGGGCCAAGCCGCTGGCCGCTAACAGCCACTGGATGCGCTGGGTCAAGAGAACGGTGTCGGCAGCAGCAGTCGATAACCAGCGGCGGACGCAGTCGACCAGCGTGGCAGCGGCCAGCATGCCGTTGGCCAGCCACGCGCCGCGCCACCAGCTGGGCACGCCAGCGGTCGGCATCGTCCACCAGGCCGCGGCGATGGTCGCCAGCGCCAACGCAATCCGCCAGGCAAGCGTCGCGCGTCGGCGGTCCAGTCCCGCCACGGCCAGTTGAGCTGCCCACAGGGCAAGCGCCAGTTTGGCGGCAGCGAAGGTCGAACCGAGCCACAGCGCTCGCTGGTCCATTATCGCCGTTCGCTCATGATCAAGCCGAGAATCTCAGCTCGCGAGGACGCGTTGTCGCGGAAGATGCCGCGCATCGCCGAAGTCATGCACAGGCTGCCGGGCTTGCGAATGCCACGGATCGTCATGCACGAGTGCGACGCTTCCAGAACGACCGCGACGCCCCGCGCGTTGAGTTCCGCTTCGAGCAGATCGGCGATGTGCTCGGTCATCCGCTCCTGAACTTGGGGCCGCCGCGCCAGATCCTCGACCACTCGAGCTAACTTGCTCAGTCCAACCACTTTGCCATCGGGCAGGTAGCCGACATGCGCTTTGCCCAGAAACGGCAGCAGATGATGCTCGCACATGCTGCAAAAGTCGATGTCGCGAATCAGCACGACTTCGTCATATTTTTCGGTGAATACCTTTTGCAGATGGATCGACGGGTCGCGTTTGAGACCCGAAAACATTTCCGCGTACATGCGGGCAACGCGCGCCGGAGTTTCCTGCAAACCTTCGCGATCCGGGTCTTCGCCAACCGCAGCCAAAATCTCGCGGACGGCTTTCTCGATCCGGCGGTGATCGACGTCTGTCGCCGCGCCGGGCTGATCTTCTTTTTTCGTCATTAGGCCTGTCATATCCTGGAACTTGCATACCGCAGCCGCGAGCGTCGCCGCTGCGATCCCATTCTAGCCGAGAATGCGGGGCGGGAAACCGTCGGTCAGTTGGCCGACCCGGGCTCGCGAAACAGCTGGTGTTGATCGATGTAGGCGACGACGGCTGGCGGGACCTGGTAACGGATGCTGCGACCCTCGGCCACGCTCCGCCGGATGTCGCTGCTGCTGATCTCGCACTGCGGCATGCGCACCAGGTGTCGCTCGAGCGCGTCTCTTTCTGCCGGCGGCAGGAAGGGCAGGAGCCGCGTCAGATCGGGGGGAGGAAAGCCGCCGCGGGCAACGACCGCCACAAAGGCCAGCCGGCAAATCTCCGCCGGCTCGCGCCACTTGTCAAAATCGACCAGCGAATCCGCGCCCATCAAGAATACAATTTCGGCCTGCGGTGACTGGCTGAGAATTTCTCGAAGCGTGTCGACGGTGTAGGATGTGCCACCCCGCCTGAGTTCTCGATCGTCGGCTCGAAAATAGGGATTGCCATTGACGGCCAACTGCAGCATTTGCCAGCGATGCTCTTTGGCGGTCGAGCCCTGCGTGAGTTTGAACGGAGAGGTGGCAGCCAAAACGAAGCGGACTTCGTCCAGCTGCAACTGTTCGCGGCACTGCTCGGCGGCCAACAAGTGTCCCAAGTGAATCGGATCGAAACTCCCTCCGATTACGCCGATGCGTTGACCTACCGTGTCCTTCGTCGCGCCCATAATGCTGATAAAAATGCTGGTTTGAAGAGGGCTTAGCCTAGGATCATCCTCGATGGACGTCTATCAAAGCGAATTGTTTCCCAAAGATGTTCCTCCTTGGGAGCTGGATGCACAAGTCACCGCGACAGTGGCGCGGATTGTTTTTTCGGAAGCTCCGCATGGGCCGCTCGATTACCTCGTGCCGCCACGATTGCTCGAACAGACCGTTCCGGGCGTGCGCGTGAAAGTCCCGCTGGGCAAGAGCAACC